>DASQLS010000213.1:0-3703 GCA_035629915.1 Candidatus Limnocylindrales bacterium
GTCAGGATGAACGCCGGGTCGGAGGGATCGTCCTCCAGCTTCTCGCGCAGGTGGCTGACGTGGACATTGATCGTCTTCTCGTCCTGGTCGAGCGCCTCGTAGTCGCGCACCAGCTCGAGCAGCTCGCGACGGGTGAAGACGCGGCCCGGCTTGGACGCCAGGTGCCGCAGGATCTCGAACTCGGTCGCGGTCAACGACAGCCGGCGGTCGCCGCGCTGGACGCGCCGCCGCTCGAGGTCGATCAGCAGGTCGTGATGGCGAATCACCCGCCCGCCTGCGGCATCTGCAAGGTCGCCATACGCGCGGCGCAGCAGCGACTTGATGCGGCTCATCAGCTCGCGCAGGCCGAACGGCTTGGTCAGGTAGTCGTCGGCGCCGAGCTCGAGGCCGATGACCTTGTCCATCTCCTCGTCCCGTGCCGTCAGGAACAGAACCGGTGCCTTATTTCCGGCGCCGCGCATCCGACGCAGCATCTCGAATCCATCCATACCCGGTAGACGCACATCAAGGATGACCAGATCCGGGGCGTGCCTGGTCGCGAACTCGAGGCCCTCTTCGCCGTTGCGCGCGACGGTGACGTCGTAACCCTCTTGCTGGAGGGCATATTGGATGCCGCGCGCGACCGCGTACTCGTCCTCAACAATCAGAATCGAGGCAGTCACGCCAGAGATCGTACAATCACTCGCTCAATGAGCCGACCACAGCTATCCGCCCGACCGCGCGACGTCCGCGGCAAGAAAGTTTCCAACCTCCGCCGCGCAGGGGTTCTACCCGGCGTTGTGTACGGCGCCGGCCACGATTCGCAGGCCATCGAGCTGGACGCGCGCGAGTTCGAGGTGCTTCACCGGCACACGGGCCGCAACGTCGTGCTCGACCTGGTTGTCGAAGGGGATGGCGCCGCGCAGCCCGTCCTGCTGCAGGACATCCAGGTTCACCCCGTCACTCGCGTCCCGCTCCACATCGACCTGCTGGTCGTCAATCTGCAGGAAGAGCGAACGGCCGATGTCGCGATCGTCATCGTCGGCGAGTCCGAGGCGGTCGACAAGCAGGGCGGCGTCCTGCTCCACATGCGCGACTCGGTCAGTGTGCGCGCCAAGCCAGACGATCTTCCATCGGGCATCGAGCTCGATATCACGCCGCTCGACTCGTTCGATGCGGTGCTTCACGTCTCCGATCTCCAGATTCCAGCCGGCGTGACGCTGCTCACGGATGAGACCGAACCGGTCGCACGTGTCCAGCCGCCACGTGTCGAGGAAGAGCCGATCGCGGCCGAGGCAGTCGAGGGCGAGGAAGCCGCCGAGGGCGAGGCGCCCGCGGAGGCCGAAGAGTCCGCCGGCGACGAAGGCAGCGCGGAGGAGTCCGAGTCGTAATCGGACGGTCGAAGGTAGCCGTTTCGCTACTGGCGCTTTTGATCAGTGCCTGTAGCGGCGGCGGACCATCGATAGCCCCGACCGGCTCAATCGCTCCACCTTCGCCAACCCCCCCGGCGGCCAGCCCGACAGAGGTTTCAAGTCCTACGTCGAGCACTGAGCCGACGCCGACGACCGCACCGACGCCCACCTCCACGGCCACAGCCGTGGATCCTTCCGCGACGCCCGGGCCGACACCCCAGGATTCGTTTGATTGGAGCCCGTTGGACGTGGGCACTGGCCCGAGCACTCGCGAGGATCACACGTGGACTGTCGATGGCAACGGAACGGCTGCGTACCTGTTTGGTGGTCGCGACGGCGACGACATATCCAACGAACTGTGGGTTTTCGACCTTCAAAGCGACGAGTGGACCATCGCCACGCCGAGCGGTCCCGGACCGGACGCACGCTTCGGGCACACGGCAACGTGGGTGCCGGACTTTGGACTCGTCATCTGGAGCGGCCAGGCTGGCAGCACTTTCTTTGACGACATCTGGGCATACGAGCCGACCGCCGGTGCCTGGCGTGAGCTGCCGTCGCTCGGAGACCTGCCGCCTGCTCGCTACGGCTCATGTGCCTCTCTCGGTCCCGACGGTCGCTTGTGGATCAGCCATGGCTTCACTGACACCGGACGATTCGACGATACCCGCGCCTACGACTTCGGCACCGGTGAATGGACTGACGAGACGCCGGACGGAGATCGACCAGTCCAGCGCTGCCTGCACGACTGCTACTGGTCAAGTGGCGACACTTTGATCCTGTATGGGGGCCAGACGAATGGCGTACCTGCACTCGGCGACCTGTGGACATACGACCCGGCAACGTCGGCCTGGCAGGAAGGCCCTCAACCGGCGGCGGCGCCGAGGCAGCTGTACTCCCTGGCGGTAGCCGACGGCGTCGGGATCGTCTTTGGCGGCGGAGCGGAGAACGGCGGCTATCTAGACGACACGTGGCTCATCAACCACCTGATTCCGGAAATGTCCGAGCAGCCATTCCAGACTCGACCCCCGGCGCGATCCGGGGCGACCTTGATTCCGGCTGGAGGTTCACGCTACCTCCTGTTCGGCGGTCGCAATGAGGATGGCGCGCTGTCAGATATGTGGGAGCTGAACGGCTTCTTCAGCACGCGTCCGTAAGCGCGCTAGGTACGGGTACCGAACCGGTACCAAGTACCCAAATCAGTGAAACGGCGGATATCCAGCGGAACAAACGCGTTCTACCGTGCGTCAAGACGTTGCACGCAGAGATCCCTCTCCTCTGCGTAAACGGTCAGGAGAGACCCTCCTGCTGAGGCCGGGCCGCTGCGCTGGGGCGCGCGCCCGGCCTCTCGTTATCTGCCGGACCTTCGAGCGCGCTCAGCCGCGGCCACGATCGCGTCGGCGAATAGCTCCTCCGAGCCCGGTGTCGTTTTCATGAACAGCGATGGCTCGGTCAGCTCGAGCTCCATGATCAGCGGGTTGGCGTTGGCGCCGGGCACGAGGTCGATCCGGGCGTAGACCAGTCCATCGGGGCCAGCTGGAGCTGCTTCAATCGCGCGCTGGGCGAGGCTCAGCTCGTCGGCCGTCGGGTCGCGAGCGACGATCGTTTCCTCGAGGTACAGACCACCGGCTTCCGCTTGGCGCTGACTGCTGAGCATCGCGCCCTTGCCGATGGCATGGCTGAACTGACCGCCGACGAAGATGACGCCTGTCTCGCCGCGTGTCTCGATAGCCTCGACGTACGGCTGGACCATCACCGTCTGGCCAGCGTCAAGAAGTCGTCGGGCATGCCTGCGCGCGAGCGCGGCCTCGTGGCGGTCGCCGAGCGAGAAGCGCGCCGCATCAACCGATCCGGCGCCGACCGCCGGCTTGAGCACGTGGGTGCCCGTTTCGGGCAGTGTCTCGGTCGCGTCGGCCAGCCAGACCGTCGGAACGACCGGCAATCCGGCCGCGGCGAGATCGGTGAGGTAGTGCTTGTCCGTGTTCCATTCGATAACCGGTGCCGGGTTGGCCAGCCGCGGTACCGATCTTGCCCATGCGACGAATTCGTCCCGACGCGCCGGGTAGTCCCACGTGTTGCGAATTACGGCCAGATCGAACGCGTCCCAGTCAACAGAGGTGTCGTCCCAAACGGCGGGAACGGGGTCCGCTCCTCGGGCGCGGAGTGGCTCGATCAGCCGCTGATCATCGGGATCGAGATCCGGAAGCGTGGCACAGGTGACGAGGGCGATCCGCAATGTCATCTGTCAGGCCGGAGCTGCCTCGCGCTCCTCGCTGTGCTCCCACACTGTCGTCAGTGGATCGCGCCGACCCAGT
>DASQLS010000214.1:0-8780 GCA_035629915.1 Candidatus Limnocylindrales bacterium
TCAACAGCTCTTCATTGCGCTCGACAAGACTGCCGAGCTCGACATCGAGGCTCTCGACCACGCCGGCGCGAGGAGCACGGATCTCGTTCTCCATCTTCATTGCCTCAATCGCCAGCAGGCGCTGGCCCATCTCTACCTCGTCCCCGATCGCGACCCAGACGCGGACGATCCTGCCCGGGATCTGGGCACGCAGCGTCGCGCCGGCCGACGCGCCCTGTTCGCTCGCAACCCTCGCAGCCCGTTCGCGAAGCTCTGCTCGTGCCGCGTCCTCGACGGTTGCCTCGAAGCGCCAGCCGCCGACTACAACCTCGAAACGCCGCCGGCCCGTGGCCCGATCGTCGGCCGTGGCTGGCAGCGGCCGCACCAACTCGCCGCGCCGGCGGGGCTTGAAGCCACCGATCTGGTCCGCCTCGGGCTGGATGACGAGCGGCACGTCCGGGATGCTCACCCGGCGCCTTCCTCCGGTCACGGCTGGTTCTCCGTCGCCTCTGTGATGCCGGCGCGCCACCAGGCAGGGGCTGCGCCGTCGTTCGCACCCGCTGCCGGTGGGCGGGAAGCGCTCGGCTGTGAGTCCAGGCTGGCCAGCGCAGCCAGCTCGGCCGCTCTCAGGGCCGGACCGGAAACTTCCTGGGACGGGACCCAGAGTCGCTGTACGAGGTCGGTAGA
Organism: Candidatus Limnocylindrales bacterium; assembly: GCA_035629915.1. Classification (GTDB taxonomy): domain Bacteria; phylum Chloroflexota; class Limnocylindria; order Limnocylindrales; family CSP1-4; genus JALYGJ01. The sequence goes on from DASQLS010000214.1 coordinate 667, forward strand.
CAACCCGGCCGCCTCGATAAAGGCGGGCTGATCGAGCAGCCAGCGATCGAACGGAAGCGTCGTCTGGACGCCGCCGATCTCGAACTCGTCCAGCGCGCGACGCAGCCGCGCCAGCGCCGACGGCCGATCGCCCGCCACGACCATCAGCTTGGCGAGGAGCGGGTCGTAGGACGACGACACGACACTCCCCTCCTCCACACCCCCATCGACCCGCACTCCTGGGCCGCTCGGCGGGCGCCAGTGATTGATCTCACCGGGCGCCGGCGCGAAGTCATGGGCCGGGTCCTCGGCCGAGAGGCGGACCTCGATCGCGTGGCGCGTCGGCACGGCAGCCGAGTCGGCCGCGGCCCGGGCTCGCTCGGACAGTGGCCGGCCTGCAGCCAGCCAGAGCTGCTCATGGACAAGGTCGAGATCGGCCACGAGCTCGGTGACGCCGTGCTCGACCTGCAGCCGGGCGTTGACCTCGAGGAACCAGAACTCCCCCTCGGTGGTGAGCAGGAACTCAGCCGTGGCGGCGTTGCTCAGTCCCACAGTGGCCGCGACCTTGACTGCCAGGCCGTGGAGCGTGCGGCGCTGCTCTGCCGTCAAACCGGGCGCCGGCGCCTCCTCGACGAGCTTCTGGTGTCGGCGCTGGACCGAGCAGTCGCGCTCCCCCAGCGCCACGATCTCGCCGCTGGCGTCGCCGAGCAGCTGGACCTCGACGTGGCGCGCCCGCTCGACGTAACGCTCCAGGTAGACCGATCCGTCGCCGAAGGCGGCGGCGGCCTCTCGCGCCGCCGATGAGAGCGCCTCCTCCAGGTCGGCCGGATCGTCCACCCTGCGCATGCCACGGCCGCCGCCGCCCGCCGCGGCCTTGACCAGGATGGGAAAGCCGATGCGCTCGGCCTCGGCCGCAATCCGATCGCGGTCGGCGGCCGTCTCGGCGGAGATCGGCTCGAACGTGCCCGGCACGACCGGCACACCTACGGCCGAGGCGCGCGAGCGGGCAGAGATCTTGTCGCCCAGCTGCGCCAGGGTTTCGGGTCCTGGCCCGACGAAGACGATCCCAGCCGCTATGCACCCCTCGGCCAGTGCCGGCTGCTCGGACAGGAAGCCATACCCAGGGTGGATCGCTTCGGCCCCGGTCGACAGTGCAGCGTCGACGATCGCCTCGACGCGCAGGTAGCTCTCCGCCGCCGGAGCAGGTCCGATCCGGACGGCGGTATCGGCCAGGCGGACGTGGAGTGCGTCGACGTCTGCGTCGCTGAAGACGGCGACTGACTCGACTCCGAGGTCGCGGCAGGCGCGGATGATTCGGACGGCGATCTCGCCGCGGTTGGCGATCAGGACGCGATCGAACGGCCGCTCAGCCGGACTGTCTTTGCGCAAAGACACCGTGGGTCAGAGGGGGATGTTGCCGTGTTTGCGCGGCAGGTTCGACTGGCGCTTGCCGTCGAGCATGTCCAGCGCAGAGATCACTCGCGGCCGTGTGTCGGACGGCATGATCACGTCGTCGATGTACCCGCGGCTGGCCGCGATGTACGGGTTGGCGAATGTGTCCTCGTACTCGTGCGTCAGCCGAACTCGCTCGGCATCGGCATCTGTGGCTTGGGCGAGCTCGTTTCGGAAGATGATGTTGACGGCTCCCTCGACGCCCATCACCGCGATCCGCGCGCTCGGCCAGGCAAGGTTGACATCGCCTCGAATGTGCCTGCTGCTCATGACATCGTAGGCGCCGCCGTATGCCTTGCGGGTGATGATCGTGATCTTGGGCACGGTCGCCTCGGCATAGGAGTAGAGCAGCTTCGCGCCGTGGCGGATGATGCCGCCGTGCTCCTGGTTCACGCCGGGCAGGAAGCCGGGCACGTCGACCAGGGTCAGCAGCGGAACGTTGAACGCGTCGCAGGTGCGTACGAAGCGCGCCGCCTTGTCGGACGCGTCGATGTCCAGTGCGCCGGCCAGCACGGCCGGCTGCTGCGCAACGATGCCGACGCTACGGCCGCCGATGTGAGCGAAGCCAACGATGATGTTCGCCGCCCAGCCCGGCTGGATCTCGAGAAACTCTCCATCGTCGACGATGCGGTTGATGACTTCGTGCATGTCGTACGGCTGCGTGGGCTGGTCTGGAACGATCTCATCGAGCGCGGCATCGCGACGATCGCGTGGGTCCGACGTCTCCCGTGTCGGCGGCCGGCTGATGTTGTTCTGCGGCAGATGATCCAGCACGCGCCGGCACAGCGTCATCGCCTGCGCCTCGTCGGCCGCGGCAAGATGTGCCACGCCGCTGATCGTCGTATGGACCGACGCGCCACCGAGATGTTCGCGATCAACCTCTTCGTGGGTCACCGTGCGCACGACGTCCGGTCCGGTAACGAACATGTAGCTCGTCTCCTCGACCATGATCGTGAAGTCCGTGATCGCCGGCGAGTAGACAGCGCCACCGGCGCACGGTCCGAGGATCAACGAGATCTGCGGCACAACTCCGGACGCCAGCGTGTTGCGCAGGAAGATGTCGGCGTAGCCGCCGAGAGACACGACGCCCTCTTGGATTCGCGCACCACCTGAATCGTTGAGGCCGATGATCGGAGCTCCGACCCGAACGGCGAGATCCATGATCTTGCAGATCTTCTCTGCATGCGCCTCGGACAAGGAGCCACCGAAAACGGTGAAGTCCTGGCTGAAGACGAATACCAACCGGCCGTCGATCGTGCCGTGACCGGTAACGACGCCGTCGCCCAGGTAGCGTTCGCGATCAAGCCCGAAGTCGCTGGCGCGATGAGTCACGAACGCGTCGAACTCGACGAACGAGTCCGCATCGAGCAGCAGGTCGAGACGCTCGCGCGCCGTCAGCTTGCCGCGCTCGTGTTGCGCCGCGATGCGTGCCTCTCCCCCGCCGAGCTGCGCCTGCGCGCGCAATTCCTTCAAACGGTCAACTTCTGAGCGCCTCACGGGGCGCATCCTAGCAAGGCAGGATGTCCACAGATTCGGTGAACAACTTCATGATCCTGTGGATAACCCGGCTGTCTCCCGGGCCGCGCATTGGTAGGCTGGACGCATGGCAAAAATCATCGCCATTGCCAATCAGAAGGGCGGAGTCGGCAAAACGACCACCGCGATCAACCTCGCCGGCTCGCTCGCGGAGCAGGGATATCGCGTGTTGTGCGTCGACATGGATCCCCAGGCGAACCTGACTGTTGGGCTGGGAATCAATCTGCGCAACGTGGAACGCTCGATGGCCGACGCGCTCGTCGACAGCAACGTATCGCTCGAAGAGGTGATCATCCCGACGCAAACCGCGGGCGTCGACGTCGCGCCGGCAACGATTGATCTGTCGGCGAGCGAGAACGTGCTCTTCTCGGCGATCGGCCGCGAGCAGGCACTCCGCGAAGCGCTCCAGACGTCGGCGGCCGATCAGTACGACTACATCGTGATCGACTGCCCGCCGACTCTTGGCCTCCTGACGCTCAACGCGTTGGTCGCCTCGGACGGCGTGATCATCCCCGTCCAGACCCAGTACTACGCACTCAAGGGTTTCAGCGCGTTGATGAACGTCATCACCCAGATCCGCACCAAGGGTCTGAATCCGCGGTTGCGCGTCCTCGGCCTGTTGCCCACGTTCTACGACGGTCGGACCCTGCTGGGTCGGGACATGCTCCAGGAGCTGCGCGACATGGGCGACCACCACATCTTCGAAAACATGATCAAGCAGACGGTTCGTCTGGGCGAGGCGCCATTGGTCGGTCGTCCGGTAACGTCGTACGCGAGCAACACCGAAGCAGCGCGCGCATATCGCGGGCTGGCACGGGAGGTGATCGAGCTTGGCTAGACCAGATTTCCGAAGCACGGCCGCACGGAGGTTGGCTGAGGAGCGCGATCTTTCGCCGGCCATCCTGAGCCTGATCTCGCCCGAGGGCACCGAGCGACCTCTCGGCGTTCGCCAGGTGCCGCTCGACCGGATCGAAGCCAATCCAGAGCAGCCGCGAATGAACTTCGATGAGGAAGCGCTGGCCGAGCTGGCAGCTTCGATTCGCGAGCACGGCGTTCTGCAGCCAGTCCTGGTCCGTCCGGCCGGCAAGCCGCAGCATTACCAGCTCGTCGCCGGCGAGCGTCGCTGGCGCGCATCGCGCGTCGCCGGCCTGACAGAGATTCCGGCGCTCATCGAGCAGCTCGACGACGAAACGGCGATGGAGATCGGCATCATCGAGAACCTGCAGCGCGAGGATCTCTCGCCGCTCGAGGAAGCGATGATCTACGACCGCATGACGCACGAGCATGGCTACAGCGTCCGGCGGCTGGCCCAGAAGCTGGGCAAGGACAAGGGCTACATCGAGAACCGACTGCGACTGGCCGGCGCGCCGACCGAGATCAAGCAGCTCGTGTCTTTGCGCAAAGACACCGTGTCACACGCCTACGAGCTGCTCAAGGTCGAGGATCCGAAGAAGCGGCGCAGACTGGCCGAGCAGGTCGCCAGCGGCGAGCTGAGCCTGGTCAAGCTGCGCGAGAAGATCGAGGGCCGGCCACCGCGGCAGACGGAAGTTGCGGAGGCCGATGAAGCCACTGCCGACGTCGCCGAGGACTACGAGTCGGACGAGCCGCTCATTCCAGCCGCGCCAACTAGCGGCAAGCAGGCTGACGATGCGCTAATCGCCGCCAAGCAGGAGCTGTCAGAGGCACTCGAGCGGCTTGGCAACGTTCTTGGCTCGGCCGAGGTCATGGAAGACATCGGCGAGACCGATCGCGCCAACCTGGCCAAGTACCTGACGATCGCCAAGCTGCGGCTGGAGAACGCGATCACCGTGGTGCGCACCGGACGTCAGTTCGATCACTGATTGACGGCGGCGCCCAGCCAGCCGAGTCCGAGCAGGCCGAGCGAAGCGGCCTGGACCATCCAGCCAAGCTCTCGCCGATCCCTGTCCAGCTGCGCTGACAGCGCAAGGCCGATGACGGCGAGGGTGGTGGCCGCGGCGCACGCGACGACCACAGCGATCGATCCGGTCGGCGCGAGGGTCAGCCAGGCGATGCCATGGATCACCAACAGCATCGCGGCTATGAGCTGCAGCGTGCGTCGGCGCCCAAGTCGCGCCGCGAGCGTGGGCAAGCCGGCTGCTCGGTCGGATTCGAGGTCGGACAGGCCGTTGGAGAGCTGGATCAGCGGCCCAGCCAGCGCGGCGAGCGGTAGCAGCAGCTCGAGGCGGGGCGGAAGCTGGCCGCTGGCGCCGTACCAGGCGTAGAGCGGAAGCAACGCGAACGCGACGGCAAAGCACGCCCATGCCCATGCCGTGGGCTTGAGATACAGGTCATAGATGAGACCACAACTGAGCATCGCCACGGCCAGCGCCGCAACGATTGGTCCGGCCAACGCGGCCAGTGCCAGGCCAAGGCCGCCTGATAGCACAGCGACGACCACGGCCGTGCGCCGGCTGACAAGGCCGGACGGAATCGGCTTCCACGGCTTGGATCCTGCGTCGAGCGTCGCATCGACAAGGTCGTTCGTCGCGCCGATGCAGAACTGGAGCCCGAGCATCCCGAGCGCGAGCATGAGCGCCCGCTCCATGCTTCCGCCGGCGATCAGGGCCAGTCCAAGCACGATCGTCGCGTTGACGAGCGAGGGAAACGGATGGACGAGGCGGATGGTGCGCCACGTCGGAGACGTGATCACGAGAGACGCGCCCGGCGAATGCGATGCGGGCCGAACCGTCAGATGTAGACGATTTCCTCGAAGTTCTCGACCAGGTAGTCGATCAGTCTCGCTCGCGAGTCGGGCATGACGGCGTGCGCCCCAGGCACGAAGTAGCGCAGGGAGATCGCCGGAACCATCATCTCGCCCTTGTCCGTATGGCCGATCGCCGCCGGTGGCCCTCCCCCGGCGGCGAAGAGGCGCGTCAGCCCGGCGTCGTTCGTTCCCATCGCGTGGCGCAGGTCGGCCAGCACCTGGCGAACACCGCGCCGGATCGACATGTCGCGCATGAGCTCCGCCGCCCATGCATCGATCTGAGCGTCAGGCTGGTCTTCGAGGCGTTCTCGGTATTCCTGTTCCGTTGCCGACAGGCCCGTGGCGGTCAAGGCGCCCTCCAGTTCTTGGGGCGCCGATTATTGCATCGTCATACGGTGGCGGCCGGCCGGAAGATGCGCAGCAGGCCGAGCACGATCAGCTCGAGCACGAACCAGCCGATCAGGGCGACGATCGCACCGATATCGAGCGCCGTCGCACCGGCCTGGACCTCGTCGATGCGCAGGATGCCGCGGAACGGTGCGACGAAGATCTCGCTCACGCTGTAGATGAACGAGACGATGTTGTTGCTCTCGCGTGCCGCGACCAGCAACAGGACGATGCGCAGCACGATCAGCAACTCGATGACGGTGAAGATGAAGATGATCCAGCGTTCGAGAGTCGCCAGCGGACTCGGACGGTAGGTGCGCACGGTCGTCTCGTGGCTGTGAACTTGCCCGGTAGTCGGTTCGACGACATCGACGTCAGTTCGGTAAGTCACTTTTGGTACCTCCCTGTCGCCTCGTGTCAGTCGAGGCGCTTTGGCGAGGATGTGCGACGACATACCGCATCTGCGACGGAATAGCCGCCGACAAGCGTTACAACTTTAGTTGTCGATAGCCACCACGGACAGTGGTGTGCCTACGCCTGATCGGGGCAGGGACTCTCATCGCCGGGTACCAGCACGCGGACGTTGAGTCCCGCTTGGGTGTCGTCGGCGTCAATCACGGTTGTCAGCGCGTTGCCGGCCTGGAGGATAGGCAGGACCGCGGCGAGGTCCTCTCCCTCGAGAGTGACGCAGCGGACTCCTTCCTCGCCCGGGAACTCGACGCCCGTCTCGGCAAGCGGGGTCTCGAGCGGCCACTCGACCGGCTCGGGCGACAAGCCCGGCTCTTCGGCAGGCGGCGCCGTGAACAGAACGGCAACTCGCTCTGGCTCGTACTCGACGACAGGGCCCAACGCCCCTTCGAGCAGGGTCTGCGAGTTCATCAGCTCCTGCCAGAACGCGGCGAACGCCTCGGGCGTGCCCGGCTCGGCCGGGCACTTTCCGTCGCTGTTGCATGGCACGGAGATCTGCGGGTCACCCGACAGCAAGCGGCTCTGGCCGTCGACGACGATCTCGATCTGGGCGGTCTGGCCGCCGGGCATGATGGCGCCGCCGGTGAAGTCGGCCTCCTCGCCCAGCAGGCCCAGGGTGCGCGCCTCGTCGATGAGAGCAGCGATCCCCTCGTCGCTGATCGTGCGAGCGATGGGAGAAATCATTAGCGGGCCGGGATATATGGCCGGGATAGCGACGTTGCCGTCGAGCAGCATCCCATCGGCGACGGTCAGCATCGGCATCGATGTGAACGTGTGCTGCGGGGGCAGCGCCTGGCTGGTCCACGCTCGAAGGTAGAAGTCGGCTGCCGGTGAGGCACTGGGCGCCGGGGTGGGCGACGGAATCGGCGACGGCTGCGGTGTTGGGGATGGCGAGGGAGGCGTTGCGGCGTTACAGGCCGCGATGAGGACGACGACGAGGAGCATTCCGAGGCTTCTGATCATGCCCACCAAACGTACGAGATGGCGCAACAGTTCCGCGCATCGGCGAGGCGGGCTAATCTCGGTCGCATGTTGGACCGCGTGGCCGAAAACGGAATCGACTTTGACGCGATCGAGGTGCTCACGTTCGACTGCTACGGCACGCTCATCGACTGGGAGGCGGGCATCCTGGCGACCCTACGCCATGCAGCGAGCGGTCTGATCGACGTTGCCGACGACCACTTGCTGGAGGCGTTCGCACGACATGAGTCGCGCCTCGAAAATGGTCAATGGCTTTCCTACCGGACGGTGCTCGAGCAGTCGCTCGACGCGACATGCGCCGATTTTGGCGCGGCGCCTTCAGCGGCCGCGCGTGCCAGCTTCGGTGGCTCCGTGGCCGATTGGCCCGCCTTCGCCGACTCGGCTGCGGCCCTGGCGCAACTCGGCCAGCGTTTCGACCTCGGCGTGATCACCAACTGCGATGACGACCTGTTCGCGCTCTCGAACATCAAGCTCGGTGAGCCATTTCGATGGGTTGTGACGGCCGAGCAGGCACATTCGTACAAGCCGGCTGCGCGCAACTTCGAGGTCGCCCTGGAGACCATCGGCCGGCCGCGCGAACGGATCC
>DASQLS010000215.1:0-6943 GCA_035629915.1 Candidatus Limnocylindrales bacterium
GGAACATCGCCGGTCACCGAATCGAGCAGCTCACCAACGCTCGCGCCAAGCAGCCGTCGCAGAGATGCTGACGCCGGTGCCAAATCAGAAGGAGCCGAGCGCCTCGGCCCGGTCGGTGTACGTCTCGAAGAAGCGCTTCAAGCCGCTGCGGTCGAGAACACGATCGACCTGCGGCTGGGGCGAGAGGATCTTTAGGTGGGCGGACGAATCGGATTGATCTCCCGCTGCCTGGTGGATCGCTCCCCAACCGCCTTCAGGGTCCGGCGGTGCCTGACCGCGCAGCATCATCGCCACGCTCTGGAGCACGAACAGCCCGGAGCTACCCATGTACGACAGGTTCTCCAGGTCGAGCAGGATGTGCGCGGTGCCGTCCGAGATCAGCTGACGGGCGGTCTCGATCGCCTCGAGATAGCTGGCCGCATCGAGCTCGCCTTCCAGGCTCATGACCGCCACCGGAACGCGAGCCTGCTCGTGCGTCACCGCGATCGTCAACATGGTCCGTCTCCCTCGCTGCTGAATTTCTTGACCAGCGTCGTCTCGTTCTGTCCGTCTATGCGCTGGTAGGTCATTTCATCGGTCATCTCGCGGCTCAGGTGGATTCCCATGCCACCAGCCGGTCGCTCGCTGAGCGGAACGCTTGTGTCCTTTGGCGCTACCGACGTTGGGTCGAAGGCCCTCGCCCTGTCGCGCAACCGAACGATCAAGGATGGGTCGCGGATATCGACCTCCACTTCGATCGCCCCCTGGCCACCTTTATAGCCGTGGACGATGGAGTTGGTGACCAGCTCGTCCACCGCCTGAACCATGTCGTCCGTCGTCTGCCGGTTCGCGCCGGCAAGCCGTGAGCGGTCGCGAATGAACTGCCGAACATGCGCCAGCTCGCTCACGTCGGCCCGGATGCGCAGCACGTCGCTGACCTGGCTCATCCCGCTTGATGGTCGCTCAGCTGCGAATCGGGTGGCTTGAGCGGCAACACGAATGTGAACGTGCTTCCCTTCCCGATCTCGCTCTCAACCCAGATCCGGCCGCCGTGAGCCTCCACGATCTCGCGACAGATGGGCAGCCCTAGTCCCGTTCCGTGCGGCTTGTCGGTCAGGGTGTCGCCGACCTGGGTGAACTTCTCGAAGACGGTCTCCTGGTCGGCGGCCGCGATCCCGATCCCGGTGTCGGTGATGCTGACCATGATTCCCTCGTCGGTCAGCTGGCCGCGGCAGGTAACCGAGCCGCGCTCAGTGAATTTGACCGCGTTGGAGAGAAGGTTGATCACCACCTGGATCAGCCCGTCGCGCTCCGCAATCAACTGGGGCAGATCCGCGGCGACATCGCGGCGCAGCTCGATGCCCTCGGAGTCGAACAGGCTGGCTGTCGCGGTTGTTGCCCGGTCGATCACCTCAGCCATTGAGACGGGCTCCATGTGCCAGTCGAAGCGGCCCGCCTCGATCTTGGCCAAATCGAGCACGTTGTTGACGAGCGTGGTCAGCCGCTCGCCCTCGGTGACGATCACGTTGACGTTCTCGCGCACCTGCGCGATGGCGCGCGTCGTGCGCTGATCCTCCGCGTTGACGTTGGGCAGGATGCGTTCCTCGAGCTGACGGCGGATGATCTTGGCAAATCCAACCACGGACGTCAGCGGCGTCCGCAGCTCGTGGCTGACGTTGGCGAGGAAGGTGCTCTTGACCTCGTTGGCCGTTTCGGCGGCCATCTTGGCCTGTTCCATCGCCGAGAAGAGGCGCGCATTCTGGATCGACGTTCCAATGTTTGCGGCAAGCGTCGACAGAAGCCGCCGGTCGGCCTCGCCGAACATCCCCTCGTCCGTGCTGCTCTGGATGCTGATCACGCCGATGGCCTCGTCACCGACGGTGATGGGCACGCCGAGATAGGAGCGCGCTGCCCGGCCGGCTCCGCGCGTGCCCATCTCCTCGAATTGCGCCGACCGGTTGAGCAGCAAGGGCTTGCGCGTGGTGAGGATGTGCGAGGTGAACCCTTCGCCGTAGCTCAGGCCGGCCTGTGCGCGACGCTCGCCGTCCTCTGAGTAGAACGGGAACTCGATGCGTCCGGTTGACGGATCAAGTAGCGCGACCCCGATGACATCCGCCCCGCTGAAGGTCCGGCCGATCTTGTCGCCGACGAGCTCGATCAGCGGGTTCAGCTCCAGCTGGGCGGCAACTGCCTGGCCGACCTCGTTGATCGTGGTCAATTCCGCAGCGCGCTGACGCGTCTCCTCCACCAGCCGCGCGTTGTCGAGTGCGACACCCATGGCTGAGGCGAAGGTCGTCAGCAGACGCTCCTCCGAGGCGCTGTACGCGTTGGTTTCGTGCATGCCAATGGCGAACACACCGATCGCCTTGTCGCCCGCAGGGATGGGCACGCCGAGGTACGACTGCGTGCCGCCAACCTTGAATGGAGTTCCGCGCGCGGCAGCTTCTGTCGCCGATCCAATGCGGACGGCTCGATTGGTACGCAGGATCTCGGCCGACAGCTGGTCGCCCAGGACGATTCCCTCGCGGTCGCGTCTGCGAACCCCGTCGTCGATCCAGTAATAGAAGGTCAGCTCGCCGGTGACCGGATCGACGATCGAGATGGTCATACCGAGCGAGGCCAGGGCGGCCGCGGCACGGTCCCCAACGGCCTCGACGATCTGGCCGAAGTCGAGCTGGCGAGCCAGCGCCTGGCCAATCTCATTGACGATCGCGAGCTCGGCTACGCGCTGGTTGCTCTCGGCCAGCAGCCGTCGTGTCTCGGCATACAGTTCGGCGTTCTGAATGGCCACGCCGACGCCCGTGGCGATCGTGGATAGCAGGCTCTGGTCGGCGTCGTCGAACGCATCCTCGTCGCGCGTGCTCTCGACGGCGAGAACGCCGATGACTCCGTCACCAACACGGATGGGCACGCCCAGGTATGACTTTGGCGGCGTGCCCAACAGGTGCCGCTCGAAAGAGTCTCGTTCGGCCTCCGTGTTGATCAGCAGCGCCTCGCCGGTGGCCAGGATGCGCGATGTCCAACCTTCGCCGTAAGCCATCGACGCCGGCGGCTTTCTATTGCCGTTCTCGCTGTAGTAGGGAAAGTCGATCTGCGTCCCAGATGCGGCAAGCAGGGCGACGTATGCGACGTCTGCAGCGAACGTCTCGCGCACCCGGTCGCCCACCAGCTCGATCACCGCGTCTGGTCCGAGTTGCGCGCCTACCGCTTGATTTACCTCGTTGACGATGGCCAGCTCGGCCACGCGTTGTCGCGTGCTGGCTGCCAGTCGGGCGTTGTCCAGCGCCACGCCCATCGCCGACGCCATCGTTGTAACGAGGCGCTCGTCCTCCGGGCTGTATGCGTCGCGGACCTGCGTGCCGAGAGCAAAGACGCCCATCGCCCGATCGCCGGCTGGGATCGGTACGCCCAGGTACGACTCGGTGCCGGGGATCTTGAACGGCGTTCCCCGGTCGGCTGCCTCCTCCGCCGAGCCAATGCGTACTGCCCGATTCGTCGCCAGGATCTCCTGCGAGAGAGAGTCGCCGAGCTTGACGCCCTCCATCTCGTAGTTCCGTACGCCCTCGTCGATCCAGTAGTGGAAGGTCAGGTCGCCCGTCGCCGCGTCGACGATCGAGATTGACATCCCGCGCACGGCGAGCGCGGCAGCCGCGCGATTGCCCACGGCCTCGACGATCTGGGAAAAGTCTCGTTGGCGTGCAAGCGAGTGGACGATCTCATTGACGATCGCGAGCTCGGCGGCCAGTGACTCGGCGGCCAGTGACTCCTGGACCTTGGCACCGTCAGCCACCATTTGCTTGGATACCCCTCGATCCGGCCATCGGGCCGATGGTAGCGCGACGTTTGGACGGAATGCCGATGGCTCTCGGCCTCGATGTGGCTATGCCGTGCTGGGCGCCCAGCGATCGATCGGCCGAACCGTGAGTCCGTCGCCCGTCTCGGCGTCTGTCTCGACATCGACCTTGAGTGGCTCTGAATCGCCGTCGCGCGTGGGACGGTGCGCCCAGACGAAGAGCTCGGGCGGCCGATCCGGAGGCAGGTCGACCGAGACGGCTCCCTGGGTCGCCAGGTCTGCAATGCGCCGGTCCGAAATCTCGCGCCCATCGGCGACCACGGCAACGCCGGCGCCTGAGCCTGGCGGCTCATCCGCACGCAACTCAACGACTGTGCGCGGCACGAACGAGTGCCGGCGGACAGACACGATGATGAGCCACACCATGGCTACTGCCGTGCCCAGTGCCACGAGGCGTTGCACCGGCTCTTCCCAGATGAACAGGGCATGGGCGAGCACTGCGCCCAGGTACAGCGCGATGATCAGCGTCACGACCACCGGGTGGCCCAGCCAGCGCAGCGGCGTGCCAGGCACGCGTTCGCCGCGATGGAGCGCGGCGACCAGGATGAGCATCGGGAAGACGCCGCCGAGCAATGGCAGGACCAGCGCGCCGACCAGGTTGAGCGAGCCGATGAACGATCCGAGCCCGAACGCGAGCATCACCACCAACAGCACGAAGATCCCGATGACCGGCGTCGCCGAGACCAGGAACTTCGCGGTCGGGCCCGATCCCGCGGCGACGCGCGACCCGAGCCGCTCCTTCGCCTGCAGGTAGAGCCCCAGCGAGCCGAACACCGAGCCGATGCCGAGCGACAGGATCACGTACAGCGCGCCCATCCAACCGACGGCAGGTCCGGCCACCGCCTCGAGCGGCCCGATCGCCGTGCCGGTCTCCGAGGCCAGCAGCGCGGCGGGAACGGAGCCGTTGACCGCGATCACGAACAGCACGTAGATCACGGCCGCGACGGCCATCGCCGCGACGTTGCCCCACAGGAGGGTGCGGCCGCTTGGATCGCGGCGCAGCACCTGGCGCGCGGCATTTCCAGCTGAGGTGTGGCCGAAGTAGACGTACAGCAGCACGCCGAAGACGAGCGCCGCAACGGAAAGCGAGCCGCCGCCAGGTGGAGCCATGAGCAGGTCCGGCTGCACGTTCACGAGACCCATCACGATCAGCCCGGCCGCCAGGATCAGGATCGCGATCCCGATCAGCAGCGCGGCGGCGATCGTCGCGTCGAGGCTCTCGCGGCGCAGCACGAAGATGATGACCAGGAAGAGGAGCCCGAGCCAGACCAGCCACGACACGCCGGTCTGCTCCGACAGCACGGTCGCGAAGGCAATCCCGGCCGCCAGCAGCCCGACGGCTTCGAGCAGGAACAGGCCGATGCCGATGGCCACGCCACCCGGCCGTCCGAGGCGGTTCTCGATCAGGTGGCCGAAGTAGCCGTCCCCGTAGCGCATCGATCCGTCGCGCGTGATCGCCTCGACGAGCGCGGCGATGGTCATGATCGAGATGAAGCCGAACACCGCGAGCAGAACGAGGCCGAGTGGCACTCCCACCCAGGCCAGCGCGATCGGGATCGCGAGCATGCCGCCGCCGACGGTCTCGGTCAGCGTCAGTGAGAACGCCATCCAGAAGGGCGGCATCGTCTCGAGTCGCTCCGACACCCGGGCGCGCCACCAGCGCAGGCGTTGTCGCCAGTCGATGTCGGTGACGAACGCCGTCGAGATGTCGCGACCCTGTTGGCGCTGGAACGCCTGCGCGACAGCGTCGGAATCAACGGAAAGCGCGGCACGGATGCGCGGCACCCGGTCGTAGTAGAGCTGGTAGCGGGTCGAGATCTGGTGGAGCAGCGCGGCCTTGGTGTCGGCCACGTCGGGCACCATCGGCGTCCACTCGGTCGCGTACCGCTCTAGGTCCTGCACGGCCGGCCGAACTGACGATTCCCGCCCGCCGCTGACCGCGTCGATGAACTGGCGCTCCCGATCCTGCGCGGATGCGGCCGGCTGATAGCGAGCCAGCGCCCGACGCGATCTCGTCACGAGCTGGTGAGTCAGATTCTCGATTGCGAAGAGGATCGTGCTCGCGCGCCGCGCGGGCATGCCGTCGAGCAGGTTCTCGCGCGTGATGCCGATCCCACCCAGGATCGAGTCGCTCACCCTAGGTGCGCCTCACGCGGCCACGGCTCGGGCAACCTGGCGGTAGATGTCCGACACCGGATGATTCGGATAGCGCAGCACGAAGAGGCCCTCGGACGCGAGGAGCATCATCTCGTCCGAGTGCGGCAGCACCGCGACCACCGGGCAGCCGTACGCGGCCGTCACCTGCTGTGCGATCTGCGCGTGGTCGAGCGACTCGGGCGCCTTGTTGACCAACAGCTGGATGTTCGGGACCTGGAGCTCCTTGGCCACGCGGGCGGTGATGCCGGTGCCCTCGTAGTCCTGCCGATCGGGACGCATGATGATCAGCAGCGCGTCGCTGATGACCAGCGACAGCAGCGTCTCCTCGTTCAAGCCGGGGTGCGTGTCGAGCACCAGCACGTCGAGCGACAGGTCCGAGGTCAGGGTGCGGATCCCCTCAGTCAGGTAGCGCGCGTCGTAGCCCTCGCGCAGCACACGGGTGATCTCGCCCGGCTGCATGGACGAAGCGATCAGGTAGATCTTGCCGGGCAGGTCGGCCTTCTGCCGATCGGTCACGTCGATTGCCACGTCCTTGATGGCCTTGCCGTGCCACAGGAAATCGTTAAGTGTCGTGTTCACGTCGTCGCCGTGCAGGCCGAACAGCGTGTGGATGCCGGGGGACTGGATGTCGCCGTCGATCACGCCGACGCGTTTGCCCTGGCCGGCCAGCACCGCCGCCACGTTCGCGGTCGTGTTCGACTTGCCGGTCCCGCCGCGGAACGAGTGGACTGAGACGATCGTGGCCATGGGCGGTCAGCCCCCTTTGTCTTCGGGCGTTGGCGTAGTCGTTACGGCGTCGGGCGTTCGCACAGCGCGGCGCAGGTCATCCGCGCGTGATCGAAGATCCTTGAAGTAATCGGTGCCGGTGATCTCGGCGACCTTCTGCTGCTGGCGCGCCTCGTCGATCTCGATGCGCAGCTCCTGGACCTGCTGGCGCAGTCTCGCCTCTCGCGC
>DASQLS010000216.1:0-2721 GCA_035629915.1 Candidatus Limnocylindrales bacterium
CAGAGCGTCGTCGTCGCCGAAGCGCACGAGGACCTGGTTCAGCACGACTTCGTTGAGCACCTCGACGCCGGGCTCGTGCGCGAGCTGCGCGCCCATGCGCGCGGCGAGCGAGCAACACCGTCGGACGAGATCCTCGACGCCTTTTCGGCCGAGCGACCGCAGCGCCGCGTAGAGCGCGAAGCCCCGCGCGCGACGTGACGATTCGGGCACGAACTCCGTTGGATCGCGCTCGTCGCCGGTGGCCGCGACGAGATATGCGGCGCGCATCACCATCGACGCTCGGTGCGCCGCCGCGTCCTTGACGATGACCAGACCCGAGTCGTAGGGCACGTTGAGCCACTTGTGGACGTCGGTTGCCCACGAGTCGGCCTGATCCAGGCCGTTCACCTGCGGACGCAGCTCGGGCACCGTCCGCGCCCACAACCCGAACGCGCCATCAACGTGGAGCCACGACGCGTCGAGGGCGTGGACGATCGGCGCGATCGTGGCGATGTCGTCACTCGCGCCGGTGTTGACGTTGCCCACCTGGCCACAGACGAGCGTCGGAGCGCTCAGATCGCCCGCCGCGAGGATCTCCTCGAGCGCATCCGGCCGCATCCGCCCCTGATCGTCTGCCGGCACCGGCTCGATGATCGACGTGCCCAGCCCAAGCATCTGGAGCGCGACGGCGATGGTGACGTGACGCTCCCCACCGACCACCACGCGCACCTTGGGCGCACCCTGCAACCCGTCCTGCTCCACGTCCCAGCCGCGCCTGAGCAGGACCGACCGCCGACCCGCCGCGAGGCCGACGAAGTTGGCCATCTGGCAGCCGGTGGTGAAGCCGACGCTCGACTCGCGCGGCAGGTCGAGCAGCTCGAGCAGCCACTCGGCAGCGATCATCTCCGCCGCCGCGGCCGCCGGACTGGTCGCGTACAGGACGCCGTTCTGATCCCACGTCGAGGTGAGCCAATCGGCGGCGAGTGCCGCGGGAACCGCGCCTCCGATCACGAAGCCGAAATAGCGCGGCCCGGCGCTGGCCACGACGCCGCGCTCGGCGCCCTTGATCAGGCCCGTGACGACCTCCTCAGCCGCCACCCCTTCCTCGGGCAGCGGCCCGCCGAGCGCGGCGCGCAGCTCGGCCGGCGAAGACAACGGGTGGACCGGTCGATCTGCGAGCCCGTCGAGATAGTCGATCGCGTGCTCGGCCGTCGCCCGCAACAGCTCAGCTGTGCTTCCGGCTGTCGGATCGGTCCTCGGTGGTTCCATCGGCTGCCTCCGGTGTACGCTTGGCGCCCAGACTGACACACATCGAGGTTTGACTGACGATGGCCCGAATCGTCCGCGGCGCCCTGCTCCAGGCTGAGTGGACCGGCGACAAGGAATCGATGATCCAGAAGCACGAGAAGTACGCCCACGACGCGGCCAAGCAGGGCGCGCAGGTCATGCTCTTCCAGGAGCTCTTCTACGGTCCCTACTTCTGCCAGGTCCAGGATCCGCAGTACTACTCATACACCGAGAAGATCCCCGACGGCCCGACGGTCAAGCGCATGCAGGACCTGGCCAAGGAAACGGGCATGGTCCTCATCGTGCCGATGTACGAAGAGGACGAGCACGCCGCCGGCATCTACTACAACACCGCCGCGGTGATCGACTCGGACGGGTCATACCTCGGCAAGTACCGCAAGACGCACATCCCGCATGTCAAGGGCTTCTGGGAGAAGTTCTACTTCCGCCCGGGCAACATGGGCTATCCCGTGTTCGAGACGGCCGTCGGCAAGGTCGGCGTGTACATCTGCTACGACCGCCACTTCCCGGAGGGGGCGCGTGCGCTGGGCCTGAACGGCGCGGAGATGGTGTTCATCCCCTCGGCGACGTCACGCGGCTTGAGCGAGTACCTGTGGCGCATCGAGCAGGTTTCGCACGCGGTCGCCAACGGTTATTACGTCGGCACAATCAACCGAGTCGGCATCGAGAAGGACCTCGGCGAGGACGACTTCTACGGGCAGTCGTACTTCGTCAATCCGCGCGGCCAGTTCATCGGCGACGTTGGCGACGCGTACAAGGAAGAGCTGCTTGTGCGCGACATGGATCTCGACCTCATCCAGGAGGTCCGCCAGACCTGGCAGTTCTACCGCGACCGCCGGCCAGACGCCTACCAGGACCTCGTCCGCCCCTAGCCCGCGACCGGCCCGACGCGCCGCGATCGGCTCTGCCGTTCGCAGATTTCGAATCTGATTTGACGAACGAGCTTCAATCGGATGGGTTCGCGGTCCAGCTGTCGCTGCGGCTGGCCGTTTCCCCAGTCTGATTAGCAAAATCGCCCGCAGCATTGCATCAAGCGGCTGGTAACCAGTCGCAAACCGGACGGTGAGCGTGTCCGCGTTGAATGTGATGCGAATGTCGCCCAGAAAACAGCCGCGTAAGTCCTCGGATGCGGTCAACTCGGCCGTGGGCCGAATGTGGGTCGAGTTCGGCCTTCAGGTTCGCGAGGCAAGGACGGCGCGGCGTTGGCCGGTTCGTGAACTAGCGGCCAGGGCAGCGCTGTCCACCAGCGTTTGTCTACCTGATCGAGTCCGGTCGATCGGGATCCGCGGAAGGAGCGGCGCGGATCGCCCATACACTCGGCTGGCGGGCGAAGATCGAGCTCGTGGATCCGCGGCGACGAGTGCCGAGGGCAGACCTGTCGACGGACGTCGTACATTCGGAGATGGGCGAGTTCGAGGCCGCCCATCTGAGGTC
>DASQLS010000217.1:0-2957 GCA_035629915.1 Candidatus Limnocylindrales bacterium
AACGAGTACATCCGCCACATTGGCTCAGCGATCTACGCCGTGCCGCCGGGTGCCAGCCAGGGAGGCTTCGTCGGCGAGACCCTGCTCGGCTAAGGTCGTCAGGCAATGAAGGCCGCCGTTCACGACACATACGGGCCACCCGATGTGGTTCGCATCGAGGAGATCGACAAGCCGGTGCCCAAAGCGGGCGACGTATTGGTCGAAGTCCGTGCCGCATCGGTCAACCGCGCTGACCTGGACACGCTGTACGCCCGGTGGAAGTTCCTGCGCCTGTTTCTGGGCGTGCGCCGGCCGCGCAACCGCCGATTGGGCGCAGACGTGGCCGGAGTGGTCGAATCGGTTGGTTCGGATGTCACCCGCTTCAAGCCCGGCGACCGAGTGTTCGGCGATCTCTACTCGTCGACCCAGGATGCGTTCTCCGAGTTCGTGGCTGCGCCGGAGAAGGCGCTGGCGCTGATCCCCGACGAGATGTCGTTCGAGGATGCGGCCACGCTGCCCCATTCGGGGATCCTCGCGCTGCAGGGCCTGAGGCGGCGCAACGGATCGACCTTCGGCGCCGGCGCGCGCGTGCTCATCGTCGGCGCGTCCGGGAGCGTCGGTCCCTTCGCGGTCCAGATTGCCAAGTCGCGTGGAGCGCATGTGACCGGCGTGGCGAGCGAGGCCAAGCTCGACTTCGTGCGCTCACTCGGCGCCGATGAGGTTGTCGGGTACGCCACGCCCGATTACCGCAAGACTCTCGGACGCTACGACTGGATCGTCGACGTGAACGCCCATGATTCGGTCTTGAGCTGGCGGGGCCTTGTCAAGCCGGGCGGCGTGTACGCGGCACTCGGCGGCGACAGTGCCGCGTGGTTTGCAAAGGTGCTTGTCCAGGGTCCTGCCGTGTCGCTCGCCACGCGCAAACACATGGGCCTGATGCTCCACTGGAAACCGTTCAATCTCGACGACGTCGAGGAGCTCAAGCGCCTGACCAAGACGGGCGAGATGCGCACGATCATCGACCGGCGCTTCGCGCTGACCGAGATCGTGGATGCGCTGCGCTACTTTGACGATGGCCACGCCCGCGGCAAGGTGATCATCACCTTCTAGCTGGCTTGCGCATCCCTAGCCGGCCTGCGGCTCCATCGGGCTCATCAGCTGGAAATAGTTGTCGTCGGGATCGGCGAGTGTGGCGATCCAGGAGTTCGGCATGCCCTCGAAGCCGTACGGCTCGCGCACGACGATGGCGCCGGCAGCCACCAATCGATCGAAGTCGGACTGTACGTCTGAGCTCTCGATGTTCCAGATGATCCTTCCGGGATGCGTGCTCTTGCCCTGCACTTCGCTGTGCGGACCCACGGCGATGAAGCCGCTGCCGATCTGCCAGCCGGTGTAGCCGCCTTCAGACATGGCCGGCTCACCGAAAAGCCGGGTGTAGTAGTCGGCAAGGACCTGTGGATTCTCGGATCCGATGAGGATGTTGTTGAAGTCCATCAAATTCTCCTGGCTTCGGGTGTCGTTCTGTTGACTCGCGTCGAGCTGGGAACTCACCGGTCAGTGTCGTCCCTCATCAGCCTTCCATGCGCAGCTCTTCGAGGTCGAGCTCGCGCTCGATCTGGCGCAGCGTCTGGTCATTGATCCGACGGGAGTCGCGCAACTCGATCAACGCCTCGCGCTCAGCGCCGATGACCGCCAACCGGATCTGCTCATGCTCTATCCGCTCCTGGTCGCGCTCAGCGGTCTCGTCAGGGTCATCCGTGGCCAGGTGCTGAACGCGGTCGCGCAGTCCCGACTCGATCCGGTCGATCAGCGGCTGGTGGTCCGGCCAGGCAGCGCGTTGACGGACCACTTCGTCCAGGCCGGCCTCGTACGCGACTTCGCGGGCCAGGGTCGGCTCGTCTCCGTCGAGGTCAACGCCACTCGAGTTCGCGCGTCGCACCAGGAAGGGAAGCGTCAGACCCTGGCCCACGAGCGTGACGAGGATGACCGCGAAGGTAGTCAGCAGGATCAGGTCGCGCTCCGGAAAGTCCCGTGGCAGCGCCAACGCCGCGGCCAGCGACACGGCGCCGCGCAGACCGGCCCAGGCGACAATGAAGCGCGCCCGCCCGGCCAGCACGCGGTCCGTCCGCGCGATCACTCGGTACGGAGAGTTCGGCAGCAGGCTGCTCAGGTAGGTCCACACGATCCGGGTCACGACGACCACCACGCACACCGCGCCGATGACCAGAGCGATCTCGAGCCGGCCGCGATCCTGGAGCGACTCGAGAATCGTCGGCAGCTCCAGTCCGATGAGCACGAACACGAAACCGTTGAGGACGAAGCCGATCATCTTCCAGCTGCCCAGCCACAGGATCCGGCTGCGCGCGGTGAGGATCGTTCCCAGCCGGCTGCCGATGACCAGGCCGGCGGTGACCGCCGCCAGCACGCCTGAGGCACCCACCATGTCGGCCGGCAGGTACGCGGCAAACGGGATCACGAACGAGATGACCACCTCAACGGTCGGCTCGTCGAGCCTGTCGAGCAACCGGGCGCCGATCCAGCCGACAACCGCGCCTATTGCGATTCCGGCCACCACTGCCAGCACGAAGCCCGCGGCCGTGTCGACAAACACGAACGTGCCGGCGACGACTGCGGTGACGCCGGCACGGACCGCGACGAGGGCCGTGGCGTCGTTGAAGAGTCCCTCGCCCTCGATCAGCGTGGTCACGATGCGCGGCGCGCTAAGACGGCGGAACACCGTCGTTGCCGCGAGCGCGTCTGTCGGCGCGACGATGGCGCCCAGCGTCAGGGCCGCCGCCCAGCCGAACGACGGAACCAGCAGTTGGGCAGTGACGCCGACGGTGAGGATGGTGAAGAACACCAGGCCGAACGCAAGCCGGGTGATCGGCACGATGTTCTGGCGCAGCTCACGGATCGGCGTGTCGATGGCGGCGATGAACAGCAGCGGCGGCAGGAAGACGAGCAGCACGAGCTCGGGC
>DASQLS010000218.1:0-6831 GCA_035629915.1 Candidatus Limnocylindrales bacterium
CAGGCCGCCGTTGATCATCGCCGCGAACGACCTTGCCAGCTGAAGCTGCGTGACCGCCACTGACTGCCCGAAGGCGCGGTTGACCAGGTCGATTCGAAGCCACTCCCCTTCGGTGGGCGGATGGTCGATGCCGTCCGCCTCGTTGCTCAGCTCGATGCCCGTTGGCTTCCCGATGCCCAGTCGCTGCCACATGTCATATAGGACGGTGGACGCCTCCTCGGTGGTCTGCCCCAGCATGAGCGCAACACGTCCCGTTGCGACGTTGCGCGAATGGGCGATGGCGTCCTCGAACGGCACCACGCCCATGCTGCGTCGGTCGAAGTTGCGCACCACGTTGTCTCCCAGGAGTAGCGTCCGGGAGTCCTCGACGAGTGTCTGCGGGCCGACCACGCCCTTCTCGATGGCTGCGGCGGCGGTGAACATCTTCATCACCGATCCCGGCTCGTAGACCTCGCTCACGATCGGATCGGTGAACATCTGCGGCGCCCGATTCGCGGTCGCCCCGTAGTCGTTCGCGTCGTAGCCGGGCACGGACGCCCAGGCGAGGATGGCGCCCGTGTATGGATCCATGATCACGCCGGACACGCGGTGTGCCTTGTCTGCGACATAGGCTGCCTGGAGCTCGTTCTCAAGTGCCAGCTGGAGGCTGGCGTCGATTGTCAGCTGAACCGAGCCGCCCGTTGTCGGCACATCTTCCTGGCCGGCCGCGTTCGCCGTCGGCCCACCGGAACCGGCGAGCAGCTCGTCGCTTGCCTGCTCGATCCCGTAGCGACCCTGTCCGTCGTCGGTGACGAAGCCGAGCAGCTGGTTGGCGAGCGTCGTCCCCGGCGCGCCGCCGGGGCTCGGATAGAAGCGAACCGGATGAGCCTCGAGCCCCAACGCGACAAGGCTCTCGGACTCCAGGCCGGCGCGAATCATGTCACTTTGCTCCTGAGTCAGCCGCCGCTCGATGTTCAGGTAGCGACCGTTGCTCTCGTTGATCGTGGTCAGCAGCTCCTGGCGGCGTGCGGCGTCGTAGCCGAGGATCGAAGCCAATCCGGCCACGACCTGGTCGACCTTCCCGGCACGCTTCATGACGTCGGGATAGGCGGCAAGCGAATCGCGATAGCCGGTCGTGGCGAGCACGGTTCCGCGCCGATCGACGATCTTGCCACGCTCGATGTCGGCTACGACAGGTCGCGCCATCTGGCTGTCGGCCATGCGCTGCAGCTCGGGCGCGACTCCAATCTGCCAATAGGCAAGCCGGAGGCCGAGCGCCCCGGCGCCGACTGCCATCACGAGCAAGAGCAGGACCAGCCGCAGGCGGCTGTCCGTCCGACCGAGCATCGGTCAGCGCGCGACTAGCCGGACCCTGTTCGGCAGCTGATCGAGACCCAGGCGCTGAGCATTCTCGATCACGGTCTGCTCGGTGCCGAAGCGCAGGACGCTGGTCTCGATCGTCTGGACCTGCCGATGAATGTCGTCGCGTTGGGACAGAGACTGGTTGATCTCGTAGTTGACGGCCGCGATGCGGATGTTCTGGGCGAGGTAGATCAGGCCGAGCAGGAACGTGACCAGCACGATGGCCAGCAACATGCCCACCGGATGGGCGCGCCGGTTGGCGCGGTCACGTCGCGCAACACGGCGCCGATCCGTGCCCGCGACCGGCCGCGCGCCGTGCACTGGCCGAGCAGCAGCCCTCGTTCGAACACGGACTGCACCGGGCAGCGGCCGCGCACCGCCGAGGACGGTCATCGCTCGTAGCCCCCGAAGGCTTCGCCGCCACTACGGCCCTGCTGATCGATGCCTTCGGCCACGTCCCAATCGCCATCGAGCAGCGTGGGCAGCGACCACTCATCGGAAGAGGTCATCTCGGGCCGTCGCTCGCGCACCTCGTGCTGGCGTCGGCCGTAGGTCCGCCGCCGGCGTGCCTGGTTTCGTCTGCTCATGGCGCTCCCTCCCCTGTCACGCTGCCAGCCGACGCGCGGCACGCAGCAATGCGCTGCGCGAGCGCGGGTTTCGGGCCACCTCATCAGAGCTCGGGCGGCGCGGCTGCGCTCCCAGCGGTGCCAACCGTGGCTTCCGGCCGCAAACGCAGACGGGAAGCTCAGGCGGACACACGCAGCCGCGCCGCTCGGCGGCGATAAAGCGTTTGACGATTCGGTCTTCGAGCGAGTGGTAGCTGATGACTGCCAAGCGGCCGCCCTCGCCAAGCGCCTCGACCGCCGCTCCCAGGGCGACGGGGAGTGTCTCCAGCTCGCGATTGACGGCGATCCGGAGCGCCTGGAAGACGCGCGTGGCTGGGTGGACACGCCGCCGGCCGCGAGGAGGAACGGGCGCGGCGGCGGCCACCACTTCTGCTAATTGGGCGCCGGTCGTGATCGGCTCTTCACCCCGCCGATGGACGATGGCGCGCGCGATTCGGCGCGCATGAGGCTCCTCTCCAAGCCGACGGAACAGGTCGGTCAGCTCGCGTTCGTCGAGCTCGGCGATGAGCGTGCTTGCCGGCACGCCGCGCGAAGTGTCGAAGCGCATGTCGAGCGGGCCGTCGGCGCGGAAGCTGAACGCGCGCTCGGTGTCGGCCAGCTGGTACGAGCTGAGGCCCAGATCGAACAGGATCCCGTCGGCCGGCACGAAGCCCGCATCGGCGGCCACGGCACCGAGCTCCTCGAAGTTCGCCTGGCGCAGGGTCACGCGATCGCCGTATTCGGCCAGGCGCTGCGAGGTTCTGGCGATGGCCGCCCCATCGGCATCAAGGCCGAGGAGGCGGCCATCAGGAAAGTTGGCCTCCAGGATCCGTCGCGAGTGCCCTCCGCCGCCAACGGTTGCATCTATTTGGAAGCTGCCCGGAGCGGGTGAGAGAGATTCCAAGACCTCCTCCACCATCACAGGCAGGTGCCCTTCCTTCGTTTCAACTGCTGGCTGCGGTCCCGGCGGATCCTGAAGGCTCATTTGGTTCACTAGATCCCGAGGTTGGAGATGCGCTCGGCGAACTCGTCAGAGCTCATCTCGGCGCTTATCGCGTCCCACCGGCTCGGTTCCCAAAGCTCGATGTGATCCGCCGCTCCAATCACGACTGCGTCCGATTTCAGACCGGCGTGATCGCGCAGGCTCACGGGCAGGACCACGCGGCCCTGGCCGTCCAGCTCGACAGCGAACGCGCCGGAGAAAAGGAAGCGCGAGAAGGCTCGGGCTCCAGCGTCGGCGAAGCGCAGGTCACTGACTCTCTCAGCGAGCTGCTGCCAGGCCTGGTTGGGAAAGATCGCCACGCAGTTCTCGATCCAGCGCGTGACGTGGGCCCCGGGAGCCAGGTCAGGTCGAAAGCGCGCAGGAACGGCGACCCGCCCCTTGCCATCGATCGCGTGCCTGAACTCGCCGGTGAACACGGCCGCACCCCTGGTCTGCGTGGGCGTTGAGTGACTCGTTCACCACTCGGGAGTGCCAGTGCTTCCCCGATGGTGCCTCGTTCCACTCGATTCCCCACTTTGGGCCACTTTGGGCCACTTCGCCGCATCATAGAGGGCCGAGCCGCCACGTCAAGCCCCATTTCGCATATCCGCCGCCACTTCCGCCGCCTTTGCTAGCCGTTGCGGGCTAGTTGCTTCACCGGGTGGAACTAACGGCGAAGTTCAGTCGCTGGGCGGCCTAAACTTGCTCATTTGTTTCACCGGGTGGAACTTGCGACCATCGGGAAGGGCATCGGATGGCCCAATTCGAGCCTTCTTGTTCGTTACGTTCACCGGGTGAAAAGTCTGCGACGAGGCGACGCTCGAAGCGATCAGGTGATCGCCCCGAACAGCCACACGCCCAGCCAGAGTCCCCCGACCACGGCGGCGACCACGACGACGGCCAGCCAGCGTGGATGTCGGTACGGTTCCGCTCCAAACACGATCAACCTCCCGCCTTGGCGTCGAGCAGGGCGCGCTTGGCCTGCTCGAACTCGAGCTCGGTCAGCGTTCCATTGAGCCGCAGGGCGGACAGGCGCTCCAGCTTGCTGACCAGGTCGTCCTGCGGCCCAGACCGGGTCGGGGCATTGGAAGCCACCCGCCACCCGCGCTGGTCGGCCCGGGCGGCCATCGCGTTGACCAGCCGCGACCGAGTCCGGCGCAGCTCGGTGCTGTCGGGCGCCTTGGTCGGCCGGCGTTCGGGGAGCAACGCCAGAAGAGGCAAGCCGCCCATCAGCACAAAGAGGACACCGGGAATCAGCCAGCCCCAGACGATGCCCGACTCATCGCCCGGCGGGTTGAACGCGTACTCGAGGAAGTTCCAGCCAAGACTGAGGAACAGCGCCGGCCAGGCGAGCAGGACGAGCCCGGCGTACACACCACCAATGGCGACGCCCTTCCAGCCCATCAGCGCCCCGAAACCGAACAATCCGAAGACGCCCAGGATCATCACCAGCGGGATTCCTTCGGGACAGTGCTGGTTGATCTCGTACGGTCCGCCATCCGCGCAATAACCACCGATGTCCATCACCGCGCGCATGCCAAGGAAGAGCAGCGTCAGGCAAGCGACCAGACCGACGACGCCAACCGCGTAGAGCACGACGTCGCCCGTGGTGAAGGGTCGCCTGGCTTCGTCGTTCATCGCGCCGGATGGTATCCATCGCCTGCGACGGCCAGGTGGTAACCACAGGTCAAGTGGGGTAGTACTGCTGTTTCCTTCCGGCAACACTCGGCGCACAATACGGTCGCCGCCATGGCCGTCATGCCGCGTCCGTTCGCGTCGCCCTCCGTCCAGCTCTCAGCCGACGGCAGTGCCCCTCTGCGCCGCTGTACCTTCCGCCGGATGACCCTGGTCAGCGCCCCGCGTGAGCCGCAGGCGTATGACGTGGCGTGCATGTTCCCCGACCGGCGCACGCCGGTACCGCTCGGCAATGTTGAGGATGCGCGCCCGATCTGCGCGTCGTGCACCTACAGCGGCATCTTCCGCGCCGACGCCGACTGAACAGCCAGCACTAGACAAGCAAGCCTGTCTCCGCAGGCGGCCTCCAGCCGCTGCTGCGCGCCTTCGGCCAGCCCCCGCGTTTCCGCGGTTGCTGGCCTCCGGCTTGCTAGCGAGACGGTCTGTAAGCCGAGTTCTGTCCCGATCTTGCGATCGGGGACGGTCATCCATCTACGACGGCAGTTACCCACCATCTTTAGCGGCCGACCCGAGAGCGAAGCGACGCACTCCCGCCGGACTCACGCCCGACTGCTCTCCTATTTGGCCTTGCTCCGGGTAGAGTTTGCCCGTTTCACTCGGGCCCGGCCGTTGCCGGCCTGCCCGCTCGTCTCTGTGGCACTGGTCCTCGCCTCTCGGCGGACGGGTGTTACCCGCTACCCTGCGTCGGGGAGCTCGGACTTTCCTCGTATCAATTCACGGGTTTCCCCGATGGGACACGCGACCGTCCGACCATCTCGCTGGCACTACGATTCTACCGCCGAAGCCCGCCCGACCGCCGTGAAACGCTTCACTGGCGTCGTACACTGGGACTCGGCGCCTCCCGCTCCCGACTGCCAGACCGAGCCCCCACGCGGCGCGGCGATGCGGCGGTAAAGGGGAACAGATCCTCGGGACGAACGGTCGACCATCCGACCGGCCACGGACGTGCGGCGTGGGTGCAGGCGTCTGCGGCCGTTACGGAGACAGACCGATGACCACCGACAAGGCTTTCAAGCGGATCGTGCGCGCCCGCATGGCGAAGACCGGCGAGCGATATGCCGCCGCCCGCCGCTCCCTGATCGAAGCCGACACCGATTCCCCGCTGTCCGTATCCACTATCGATACCGGCCTGGCCGGGAGGACCTACCAGCTGCGCGGCGGCCTCCATCCACAGACCGCGACGCTGGCCAACGTCCTCGCCAATCAGGGCGTCGTATCGGGCCTGACCGGCGAGCCGTTGACCGAGGCCACGATCCTCGGCATCGGCGGCGGCCTCGGCGCCGGCTACATCCTGTGGGAGTTCAAGAGCCACGGCGCGCCAATCCTGACCGTCGGGTTCAGCAACCAGTGGCAGTACCCGTGGATCCCGGGCTGGACCGGCAAGACCCTGGAGCGGTTAGGCATTGCTCCCGACGTCCACGAGACCGGCGGTGCAAGAAGCGCACGTGAGGCACTCGACTCGCGGCTCGATGCGGGGTCACCGGTGATCGCGTGGGTCGACCTCGGTCTGATCGGGACCTGGGGGCTGCCCGATGCGCTTGAGGGCCACCTAGGTCACACCTTCGTGATCGCCGGGCGTGAGGCCGACGGAACCTACCTCGTGGACGATCGCGGCCGCGCGCCCTTCCGAATCTCTTCGAACGTCATGGCCTCGGCACGTAGCCGGATCGGGTCGTTCAAGAACCGGATCGTCCGGCTCGAGACGAGCGCAGGACCGATTCCCGCGGATCGGCTTCGCGCGGCGCTGCAGGCCGGCCTCGAGGACCAGGTCGACCATCTGCGCTCGAAGTCCGATTCATTCTCACTTCCGGCCTGGCGCAAATGGGCGCGGCTGATGACCGACGAGGGCAACGCCAAGGCTTGGCCGCGCGTGTTCGCCGATGGCCAGGGCCTGTTCGGGGCTCTGATCGCGATCGTCGAAGCAGTTGATGCCGGCGCAGGCCCGTGGGGCGGCCATCTCCGCGAGCTGTACGCGACGTCGCTCGACGAGACTGCCGTCGCGCTCGACCGACCGGCGCTCGCCGACGCGGCCGCCGCGTGGCGGGCGGCCGCAGACGCGTGGGACGACCTCGGCGATTCGGCGGTCCCCTCGGACCTCGAAGGCGCCGATGACGCTGTCGAGGGCGCCGAGACGGTGCGCAGCGCGGTCAACGATGGCGAGGCCGGGCGCGCGCGTGTTCGGGCGGCAGCCGAGGCGACGTGGGGGAT
>DASQLS010000219.1:0-7962 GCA_035629915.1 Candidatus Limnocylindrales bacterium
GCCGTTGCGAACTCGATCCGCGGCACGCTGCGCAGCGAGACCCCTGTCGCCAGCGGGAGCTGCATCAGCGCGCCTTGATCAGGCGACCGCGCCTCGTCATGGCGCGGTTCGACAGCGCAGCGACGCCCATCGCCACCAGCGCGCGCT
The DNA here is from genome assembly GCA_035629915.1 of Candidatus Limnocylindrales bacterium. GTDB lineage: Bacteria > Chloroflexota > Limnocylindria > Limnocylindrales > CSP1-4 > JALYGJ01. Next base: position 148 of record DASQLS010000219.1, read on the forward strand.
CGCCCGGCGGCAGCGGCCGCACCACGGCCAGAAACTGCTCGGCGCGCGCGTTGTCCACCTGGGCCAGCAGCGCCCGCCCGGCCGGACTGATCTCGAGCTGCCGTTGGCGGCGGTCGGCGACCTCCTCGAGGCGCGCGACGAGACCGCGTGCCTCGAGCGACGACACGAGCCTGCTGGTTGCCGACGGGGAGCGACTGATCTGCTCGGCCAGGTCGGCGACCGTGAGCGTCTCGGTGCCGTCGATCGCATACAGCGCGGCCAGCTGGGCGAATCCGATCTTGAGCGACGGAAGCTGCCCCGCGAAGCCGACCACCAGGTCGCGCCACAGCGCGCGGCCCATTGCGATTCGGTCGGACAGCAGGCGCGGGTTCTGAACCTGGTCGCGGGCGGCAATCACTGCCGGGCTCAGATCGACGTCCATTTCAGACGGCTCACTCACGCAGCGATGGTACGTCTGCGTGCGATTGCGTGCATGTGTGCACCTAATTGATCGGACGCCCGCCCTTCCCCTGATAACGTGAACATCTTGCAAACAGCTCTTGTGTTTCCCGGGCAGGGATCTCAGTACGTCGGCATGGGCCAATCCCTTGCGGATGCCCATGAGGAAGCCGCTTACGTCTTCGAGGTGGCTAACTTCGCAGGCGAGGGCATCACCGAATTGGCATTCCGCGGTCCCGAGGAAGAGCTGAATCTGACCGTCAACTCGCAGCCCGCGATCCTGGCCACCTCGATCGCATACCTGTCGGCGATTCGACATTCATCGGCACTGCCCAAACCAGCCTTCTTTGCCGGCCACTCCATGGGCCAGTACAGCGCCATGGTTGCCGCCGGCGTGATTTCGCTCGAGACCGGCCTGCGCCTGGTTCGCGAGCGAGGCCGTCAGATGCAGGCCTCCGCCGCCGACGGTGCGATGGCAGCAGTGATCGGCCTGCCGGACGAGCGAGTGGCTGAGCTGGAGGCGACCGGTCGATCGGTCGGCGTGTTCACCATCGCCAATCGCAATTCACCCGGGCAGATCGTGGTCAGCGGTGAGCGAGCGGCAGTGGAAGCAGCAGCCGAGAAGGCCAAGGAGCTGGGCGCAAAACGCGCCATCGTGCTTCCCGTCAGCGTTGCCGCACATTCGCCACTGATGAGTCGCGCGGCCGACAACATGCGCGAGATCCTCGCCGGTGTCGAATTCGCCGACCCGGTCGCGCCGTTGCTGGCCAATGCAGATGCACGTCCATTGACCACCGGCGATGAGTGCCGCGCCGAGCTGGTCGAGCATCTGACGCGCGGGGTCGACTGGATCGCTGCTGTAGAGCGCATGTCGGCGGCCGGAGTGACCAGCTTCATCGAGGTCGGACCGGGCAAGGTGCTGACCGGGCTGATCAAACGCATCGCGCCTGACGCCGAGGCGTTCGCGCTCGACGATCAATCCGCTCCGGGCCGTCTGGCCATCCCGCCATCACTCGTCATAGAAGCCGGTACAGGAGTCCCGACCTAGCCATGTCAATTCGCCGCCCCGATTTCTCGCGCCGAGTCGCCGTGACCGGCCTCGGCATCATCAGCCCCATCGGCCAGGACAAGGACACTGTCTGGGACAGCCTGGTCAACGGTCGGTCGGGACTCAAGAAGATCACCCGCTGGGACCCGTCGCCTTACGAGGCGCAGATCTCGGGCGAGGTCAACGACTTCGATGGCACGCAGTGGATGGACTTCAAGGCCATCCGGCGCACCGATCGCAACGTGGTTATGGGCGTCGCCTCGGCCAAGCAGGCGCTCGCGGATTCCGGGCTCGAGGTCACCGACGATAACCGCGACGACATCGGCGTCATCTTCGGCTCTGGCGGCGGCGGTCCGTATCTGCTGATGGAGAACCTGCAGAAATGGGAGACCAACGGCGCGCGCACCGTGTCGCCGTTCTTCATCGCCAACATGCTGCCCGACACGGCATCGGGCCAGATCTCGATCGATACCGGCATTCGCGGCTCGAATATGTGCATCGTCACCGCCTGTTCGACCGGCACACACAACATCGGTGAGGCAGCCGAGGGCATCAGGCGCGGCGACTACATCGCGGCGCTGACTGGCGCCACCGAGAACCCGCTCCACGAGATGGTCTACATCGGCTTCAGCAACATGCGTGGCATGGGCATGCCGCGTGAAGGCGAGGACCTGACGACCGTCTCGCGGCCATTCGACAAGACACGCAACGGCTTCGTGCTCGGTGAGGGGTCCGGCGCGCTGATGCTCGAGGACCTCGAATACGCCAAGGCACGCGGCGCGCGCATCTACGCAGAGGTCGTCGGCTACGGCTCGGCCGCCGACGCTTGGGACCTCATCCAGCCGGTCGAGAAGGGCGATGGCGCACGGCGAGCGATGATCCAGGCGCTCGAGCGCCACAACGTGCCGGCCAACGAGGTCGACCTGATCAACCCGCACGGAACGTCGACGCCGCTCGGCGACCTGCGCGAGGCACAGGCGATCTGGGCCACGTTCGGAGATCACACGCCGGACATCGCGATCTCGGCGACCAAGTCGCTGACCGGCCACCTGATGGGCGCGGCCGGTGCGATCGAAGGTGTCATGACCGTGCTGAGCGTGTACAACCAGTGTGCACCGGCGACGGCCAACTACCGCGACGACGACCCGGAGATCAACCTCAACGTCGTCGCGGGTGGGCCGCGCTCGATGGAGATCCGCTACGCGATGAGCGACAACATCGGCCTCGGTGGACACAACGGCGCGGTTATCTTCAAGCGCTACGACGGCGACTGACCTTCGCCCCGGGCCTTCGCCCTGTCCGGCACGGACCATCCACGTATCCGACTAACTATCCACCGTCGTGACTGAGTCATCCAGAGACAAATAGTTAGTCGGATCGGCGGATGGCACTCCGATATCGTGGGTGGCGCCAATGAGCTCCACCGTCGATCTGAAGACCGCGCGCCATATCGCCGTCAAGGCGGCACTGCTGGATCGGCAGCTGCCGCCAACCGCGGAGGGCGTCGTGGCCGTTGCGCGCCACTTCGGCGGGATCCAGATCGACCCGACGCGAACGGTCGAACGGACACAGCATCTGGTGCTTTGGAGCCGAGTGCCGGGCTACGATCGCGCCCTCCTCGACCAGGTGCTGGCTGATCGGAAAGCGTTCGAGTACAACGCATTCGTCGTCACGCCCGATCGCGTGCCGGAGATCCTCTACGTCGCCAAACGCTGGCCGCCAGGCGGCGGCGGTACCTGGCGCCAAAGGGCACGCGACTTCCTTGCCGCAAACGATGTCTTCCGTCTTTCGATCCTCGACCAGCTGCGCGACCACGGGCCGCTCCAGTCGCGACAGATCGACGACGCCAAAGTCGTCGCCGGCTGGCAGTCAAGCGGCTGGACGCAAGGCAAGAGCACATCGCAGATGCTCGAATTCATGAGCGTGCTCGGCGACGTGTGCGTCTCGGGCCGAGCCGGCCAGGAACGCGTATGGGATCTCTTCGACCGCGTGGTGCCCGCCAACGCTCCGCGCGACGAGCTGACAGAGGAGGAATACCAGGAGCGCCGAGTGATGCGCGCCATGGATCGCTTCGGCGTTGCCACCCAGCAGGAGATTCGGCTGCGTGCCTATGGTTTGAGCATCCCCGCAGCCAAGGCGCTGTTGAGCCGACTGGTCGACGAGGGCCGATTGGTTGCAGTCGACCTTCCCTACTCTGGCAAGGCTTCGTCGGCTTTCGCGCTGCCCGCGGTGCTGGAGGCAGCCGGCGCGGCATCAGTTGGGCAGACAACCTTGCTTTCACCCTTCGATCCGCTGGTCTACGACCGCGATCGCACCGAGCGGCTGTTCGGCTTCAAGTACAAGCTGGAGATGTACGTGCCCAAGGCAGAGCGGCAGTTCGGGCACTTCGTGCTGCCGATCCTCCACGACGGCGAGCTGGTCGGCCGGCTTGACTCCGAGCGTGATCGGAAGACGAACGAGCTGCAGGTGATCAAGCTGCACTGGGAGGAAGGGGCAAAACCAAGCGCCGCAACCAAGAAGGCGGTCGATCGAGCGATCGCGGAGCTCGCGGAGTTCGTCAGGCTCGGCTGACGGCGCTGCCCCATCCGGGTTGGCCAACCAGCGCGCCATCCCGCATCGCGACCCGGCCGCGGACGATCGTTGCCACGGGCGCGCCAACCGTGGCGCGGCCCTCGAACGGCGAGTGATTGTTCAACCCGTGGAGATCCGCGGCACGGACCCTGCCGCCACGCCACAGTTCGACGAGCGTCAAATCGGCGTCCGAGCCAACAGCGACGGTCCCCTTGCGCGGCCACAGGCTCCAGGCTCGCGCGGGTCCTTCCGACGTCACCTGGACCAGGCGCTCCAAGGTCAGCCGGCCGGCCGCGACCTCGGTGAGCATCAGCGGCAGCAGCGTCTCGACGCCGGCGAAGCCCGCCGGAACGTCCCAGATCGAGTCGCGCTGCTTGTCGGCCAGCAGATGCGGCGCGTGGTCGCTGGCAAGGCAGTTGATTCGGCCCTCGGCAAGAGCGGCCAACAGCGCCGAGCCCTGTTGCCGGCTCCGGATCGGCGGATTGACCTTGGCCAGGCCGCCGAAGGACTCGTACACGTCCGCGTCGAGCAGCAGATGGTGTGGAGTGACCTCACACGTCAGGTCGGCGCCCCGGCTTCGCCAGTGCTCGATGCGGGTCAATCCATCGATCGAGCTGACGTGCGCGATGTGGCCCGCGCCTCGTGACTCGAGCACCATCTGGCCAACGTGATCGATGGCCATGACCTCGGCCTCTACCGTGCGCGGCGCCAGGTGCCCCTGTGCCCGGTTGCGGATTCGATCGGGCAAAGCCTGGATCTCGGACTCGATCTCCCACTCGTCTTCGGCGTGGAAGACGACACGCCGGCCTGGCTGCGCCAGAGCGGCACGGATGGAGTCGTCGGCGGGCGGGCCGAGGCTGCCGGTGGTCGGACCCATGAATGCCTTGAGACCGACGACCAATCCATCTCCGGCCAGTTGCAGTGCGTCGTTTGGTCGATCGAACAGCAGGCCGAATATCCCGTAGTCGCAGTACGCCGACGACTGGGCGAGGGCGAGCTTGGCCACTGCGCGCTCAACGGTGTCGGTGGGCGGGATCGTGTTGGGCATGTCGAGGACCGTGGTGACTCCGCCCATGACCGCCGCGCGGGTACCGGTCAGCCACGTCTCCTCGTGCTCGAGGCCGGGCTCGCGGAAGTGCACGTGCCCGTCGATCACGCCGGGGAGTGCATGCAGCCCCGTTGCATCGATCTCGGTCGTGCCACGTACGCGGAGCTCGCCCCGCGGCTCGACGACAACGAAGCGCTGCTCGTCGATGGCGATGTCGGACTCGCTCCGGCCGCTCGAGCCGACGAGCGTGGCGTTGCGTACGACTAGATCGACGGTGTCTTTCACGGGTCAAACGGAAGGCTATGCCACGATGCGCAGCGATGGAGACTCTCCAGCCCGACCCGACCCTCGGCTTCTACGGCCCGGACTCGATGATGTGGCGCATCAACCGAGAGGCGGTGCTGCTCGGCGCCGGGCCGGCGGCGCTGCTGCTCCAGGTTGCGCACCCAATGGTCGCCGAGGGCGTCGCTCACCACAGCACGTTCGAGGAGGACCCGTGGAAGCGGCTGCATGGCACGATCGCAACGACGATGGATCTCGTTTTCGGCGACGGCCGCGCCGCCGAGCGCGCCGTGCGGCGACTGAACGGCGTCCATGCCGCAATCCGCGGGGAGGCGCTCGATGAAGACGCGCGCCGGCTGGCCGAGAGCTACCGGGCGCTCGACCCGAAGCTGCTGCTGTGGGTCCAGGTCACACTGATCATGACCAGCGTCGAGGCGTACCAGCGCTGGGTCGGACCGCTTCGCTATGACGAGCTGGATCGTTTCTGGCAGGAGGCGCGGCGGGTCGGTGTGCGACTCGGCATCTCGCTCGGCCAGAGCCCGGCGGACTGGCAGGCACTGACCGACTACTGGAACCGGATGCTCGCCGACGACGGCCCGATCCACGCGACGGCCACAGCGCGCCGGCTGTCGCCACTCATCGTCCGTCCGCCGATCCCGTTCCTGCCCGGTTTCGTCGTCGACCTGCTGGCGCTGCCCGGCATCGCGCTGCTACCGCCGCGCCTGCGCTCGGAGTTCGGCATCAACTGGAGCCGCCGACACGACCTCCTGGCGCGGCTGATCGGCCACACGATTCGAGCCTGGACAACGGTCGTTCCGGCTGCGCTGAGATCTATGCCTCAGGCGCGATCGGCATTTCGGCGGGCACGGGTCGTGTCGGAATGAACGCCGCCAGTCCGAGCAGGATCGGAGTTCCGATGAGCCCGGCCAGCACCCAGATCTGGTGCGGGACGCCCAGCGGCGGCAGATTTGAAGCTTCGGCTGAACATCCGCAACCGGTGACGATCGCACTGAGCACCGGGAACGGAAACATGAGCACCAAGCCGAAGATGGCGGCTGCTGCGGAGATCGCTCTCCGTCGCACCCATCGCCCAGGCCACAAGGCGAGCGTCAGCGCGATCAGCGCTTCGACGATCAATAGAGCCGCGGCCAGATCGGAGCCCGGCATCGCTCCTCGCGCTATCGCCGAATAGGCGCCGATCCCCGCGATCAAGGCAGCAAGAAGGGCGATAGCGGCACGCCGCCCGTCGTATCGACCGCGCACGTCATCACTATCGCCCTCTTGGTTGCCCACTGGCAATCGGTCACACCCGGCTGAGCAGGCCCTCCAGCACCTCGTCCAGGCGGTCGTACATCTCGACCGCGCCCTCCTCCATGCCGCTCTGGGCCATGCCGTCGCGATCCTCGATCGACTGGTACGTGGCCAGCGCGGTCATCACCGTCTTGCCGTCGATCTCCTCGAGCGTCAGCGTCTCGAGCGACACGTGACCCGGAAAGCCCTCGTACTCCCAGGTCTGGGTGATGCTCTCCGGCGCGTTGAGGTCGTGATAGACGCCGTGGAAGGCGTGCTCGCCGCCGTCCGGGGCGCGGTTGATGTAGCGCCACCGGCCGCCCGGGCGAGCATCCATCTCGTCGACGATCGTCTCGTAGCGGCGAGGACCCCACCACTGCGGGATGAGCGCGGGATCGGTGATTGCCTTGAATACGACGTCTCGCGGCGCGTCGAACGTGCGCTTGAGGACGATGTCCTGGCGTCCGGGTTCGACGATCACTTCGAGCTTAGCCATCTGACTGTTCTCCTTTGCGTCCACTGATGCGGTTGATCTCGTGCTCGAGCCGGTCGAACCGATCCTGGGCCAGCTCGCGGTAGCGGGCTATCCACTCGTTGGCCTCGTCGAGCGGCGCGACGCGCAGGCGGGCTGGGCGCCACTGCGCTTCACGGCCGCGGGTTATCAGCCCGGCCTGCTCGAGCACCTTGAGATGCTTGGAGATCCCCTGGAGGCTCATCTCGAACGGCTCAGCCAGCTCATTGACCGTCAGCTCGCCATCCGCCAGCCGAGCGAGGATTGCGCGCCTCGTCGGATCTGCCAGTGCAGCGAACGTCCGGTTGAGCTGTTCGTTCCCGTCCGTGATAAACCTCCTAGTTGATCAACCAGTTGGTTGAGTATGGCTCGCCGCGACGGCCCTGTCAACCCCTGTTGGCGATGGTTCTGTGTTGTGCGCCGGTACAATCGCGGCCACCTTGACGAGGAGCTCCCACTAGTGCCCCAACAGGACCTGTCGCGTCGCGCCGTCGTCACCGGCCTCGGCGCCGTGACCCCGATCGGCAACGATCACCCCACCTTCTGGCGCAACCTGGTCGCCGGAGTGAGCGGCGGCGGGCCGATCACCACCTTTGACCCAACCGGGTTCGACGTGCGCATCGCGGC
>DASQLS010000220.1:0-5423 GCA_035629915.1 Candidatus Limnocylindrales bacterium
GTGACCCTGGCGCGCATCTACCGCACCGCGCTCGAGCATCTGGGCGTCGTGGGGCTGCCCAAGGTGACCGGCAAGCGCGGCATCCAGATCTGGGTGCCGGTCAAGCCGATCTACTCGTATCCAGAGACGAGCCAGTGGGTCGAGGCGCTGTCGAGGGTGGTTGGCTCGACCGTGCCGGAGCTGATCAGCTGGGAGTGGGCGAAATCGTCACGCAAGGGGCTGGCGCGGCTCGACTTCACCCAGAACGCGGTCAACAAGACGCTCGTCGCGCCGTACGCCGTCCGGCCGGTCGGCAACGCGGCGGTCTCGACTCCGCTCGAGTGGGATGAGCTTGACGATCCGGATCTCCGTCCGGGCCGCTGGGACATCCGCACGGTCCTGACACGCATCGAGGAACGCGGCGACCTGTTCGCGCCGGCGCTCAATCTGGAGCAGGAGCTGCCCCCGCTTGCGTGACGTTATGCTCGGCGCCCACCGGAGGTCAGCGCTACTTGCAAGAGGTCGAGGAGACCGATCTGAGCCGCCTCGTTTCTGACGTCGCCGCCGAGCTCGGCCGAGAGTCCGTCGAACGCCTGCTCGCGCAGCAGGCGGCAATTGCGCGAATCGGCCAGCGGGCGCTCGAGGGCGAGTCCCTGAATGTGCTGATGGGCGAGGCTTGTGAGCTGGTGCGTACCGCTCTGGGAGCCGAGTTCGTCAGCGTCCTCGAGCTCGAAGAGGGCGGCACGCACCTGCGCGTCGAGGCCGGCGTTGGCTGGACGTCGGGCGTGATCGGGACTCGCGTTCCGGCCGATTCAGAAAGCTCCCTGTCGGGCTACACGCTGGCGACGCGCGGCACGGTCATCGTCGACGACCTGGCGAACGAGGAAAGGTTCCGCCCGCCACCGACTTTGGCCGAGCACGGTGCCGTATCCGCGCTCGGCGTCCGTATCGGCGAGATGGATCGGCCGTATGGCGTGCTGGCGACGTTTGCAACCCGACCGGCCGGCTTCGCTTCTGGCGACGCCGACTTCCTGCAGGCGGTCGCCAACGTGCTCGCCGCTGCAGTCGATCGGTTGCGCCTCGACAACGAGCTGCGTTCGTCGCGCGATCACCTGTCGGCGATCTTGACCAGCATCAACGAGGGCATCACCGTCCAGGCCCCTGATGGGCAGCTGATCTATGCCAACGACGCCGCGGCCAAGCTGAGCGGCTTCGAGAACGGGGAGGAATTCCTTGCGGCGCCGATCGCCGCCGTCCTGGCGCGCTTCGAGCTGTTCGACGACAACGGCGCGCCGATCACCTTCGCCGACCTGCCCGGCCGGCGCGCACTCGGCGGCGAGACGCCTCCGACGACGTTGATCGGCTTCCGAGTGGTTGCCACGGGCGAGGTGCGCTGGTCGATGATCACGGCGACCCCGGTGCACGCCGCGGACGGCAGCCTGTATCGCGTCGTCAATACCTTCCGCGACGTCACCGAGGAGCGCTGGACGCGGGAGAGCCGAGCCTTCATTGCCGAGGCCGCGACGATCATGTCGAGCACGCTCGACACGGTCGAGGCCGCGCGACGGCTGGCCGAGCTCGCCGTCCCCCGGCTGGCCGATTACTGCACGGTGGACATGCTCGAGCCCGACGGCAGCATCCAACACGTTGCCCTGGCCCATGCCGACCCGGCACGCCTGCGCCTCGCACGTCGCGGCCGCGAGCTGCGGCCGGTGCTGCCCGGCGCGGCTACGGGTCCCGCTCGAGTGATCCGCGAGGGCAAGTCCGAGTTCGTGCCCTACATCCCGCCCGAGCTGATCCAGCAGTCACTCGAGGGTGAGGTGCTCGAGGTCATCGGCGAGCTCGGCCTGCGCTCATACATCTGCGTGCCCCTGTTCGGCCGCGAGGGGCCCATTGGAGCGCTGTCGCTGGTGATGGCTGAGTCGGGGCGAACGCTCGGTGATCGCGATCTGGCGCTGGCCGAAGAGCTCGGCCAACGGGCGGGCATCGCGCTCGAGAACGCAGGCCTGTTCCAAGCGGCCGATGATCGGCGCGCGGAGCTGGATGCCGTGCTCGGAGCCCTCGCCGAGGCCGTCCTCGTGTACGACGCCGGCGGCCGGCTGCGGCTGAACAACAACGCCGCCGAGGAAATGTTCGGCGCGGCCGTGCCGCGGACGCTCAAAGAGCTGCTGCATCGCAGGCTGGGCCTGGAGCACGTGGATGGCGACGAGCTGCCCGACGACGGTACCGCCGATGAGGTCCAGGTCGACGGCCACGGCCGGTGGCTCGAGCTGCGGCGCTACGGCGCGCCGTCCGTGGCCGGGCGTGGCGCTCGCCGACGGCTGGCACCGACCGTGGTCGTGCTGCGCGACATCAGTGGGGCACGGGCGGCGCGGGCGGCGCGGGACGCGTTCATGGGCGTGTTGTCGCACGAGCTGCGCACGCCGATCACCACGATCTACGGTGGTAGCGAGCTGCTCGAGCGCGACCTGGACCCGGAGCATCGCAATGAGGTCATCGCCGACATCCGAGGCGAGGCCGAACGCCTGGTCCGACTGGTCGAGGACCTGCTGGTCATGACGCGTGTCGAGCGTGGCATGGTCGACATCGCCGACGAGCCGATCCTGCTTCAGCACCTACTCGTGGCCGTGGTCCAGGCGTTCGAGGCACGCGTGCCCGGCGTGAGCGTCGCGCTCAAGATCGGCGAGCGGCTGCCCGCCGTCCGCGGCGACGCGACGTACGTCGAGCAGGTCGTGCGCAACCTGCTGACCAATGCCATTCGCTACGGAGCGGGGCTCGAGAAGGGTATCGAGGTCCAGGCATCGGACGAGGGCGGACAGGTGTCGATCCGAGTCCTCGACAACGGATCAGGCTTCGGCGATGGCGACGCGGAGCAGCTGTTCGAGCTCTTCTACCGCGCCGACGCGGCCCGCTCGGTGCCGGGTGGCGCCGGCATAGGCCTGTTCGTCTGTCGCCACCTGATCGAGGCGATGGGCGGCGAGATCTGGGCACGACCAAGGCCAGAAGGTGGCGCCGAGTTCGGCTTCTCGCTGCCGGTCATGGAGTCCGACCTCATCGCCTAGCTCGGCGCCCTCGCCGCGCGGTACTAGGCCTCCGCGCTCAGGACCTGCCTTCCGAGTGACTGGATCTCGGCCATCTTGACGCCCATCGCCTCGCGCTCCTCTTTCGTGAACGCCTCGCGGATGTCGCGGAACATCTCGCCTTCTTCTTCCTCGATGTGGTGCTCGATGTTCTCCTTGGCGACCGTGAACTTGGCGCCCCACTGCTCGTCGGTGACGGGCGTCGCTTCGAGCTCCTCCATCACCAGGTCGACGACGTGGTGCTCCTCGTACGCCTCGAGGGTCAGCTCCTTTGCCTTGGGATGCGCCTTGAGCGCCGGATAGAGGACCTCCTCTTCCATCGCCTCGTGCGCAGTGAGGATCGTCTTGAGGCGGTCGAAGAGCTCGGTTCGGGTCTTCTCGCCGCGCTCGGTGGTCGACTCACCTTCGTCGAGGATCTTCTTGATCCGATCGTGGTCTTCCTTGAGCAACGTCAGCACGTCCAACGGATTGGCCTCCAGGTGACGAGTGAATTTGGCTTGAGACCGTGAACGTAGGCGACGGACATACCCGATCCAACGCGAGCCACTCGCCGCCTCGTTACGGCGTTGTTGCAACGCCCCGCTGCCGTGAGCGAGCGCGGCGGCAGTCAAGGTCGCCGTAGCGTCCGGAGCGAAGGAGGTCGGCCATGCCACAGAAATCCTGGAGCGACAAACGCGAGCGTCAATACGAGCACATCAAGGAGTCGTACGAGGAGCGAGGCAGGTCGGAGGATAAGGCCGAGGAGCTCGCTGCCCGGACGGTCAACAAGGAGCGTGCCGAGAAGGGCGAGACGAAGTCCGGGAAGAGGAGCTAGCTCAGGTCCCGGCGACACCCGGATCATCGGGCAGCACGGCGACCTCCAGGTCTTCGGTCTGCTGGCCATATCCCTCGGCCGGCTCGGGAATGTCACGCAGCTTGAGCAACGGCGAGCCAATCAGCCACAGCAACCCGGTCAGTGACAGGAGCGTGGTCGCGATCAGCGTCTCGCGTACGCCTATCGCGGTGCCCATGATGCCGCCGAGCAGCGCGCCGACCGGCCGCACGCCGTAGTTGATGAAGCGCCACGCCCCGGTGGCGCGGCCGCGGATCGAGTCGGGGGTCCGGGCCTGAATGATCGTGCCCGCGTTGATGTCGAGGATCATCACGCCGAAACCGGCGCCAAACTCGGTGATCGCCAGCATCGCCAACAGGACCGGCAGCGATCCAGTTACGAGCGGAATGGCCACGAGCGACGCCGGGAAAATGAACAGGCCGAGCGCATAGGCGGGGCCGAGCCCGATCCGGCGGCCGATCCGGCCGGCGAACACGGCACCGACGACGCCGCCAACGGCGCCCGCACCGAGCGCCAGGCCGAGCAGCCCCGGCTCGACGTCGAGGGAGGTTGTGACGTAAAGGATGAAGAGCGCGTGGAAGGCGAAGTTGAACAGGTTGCACGTTGCGACCGACAGCAGCGCTGGTCGCATGATCGGATCGCGAACGATGAATCGCATGCCGGTAGCCAATTGGGCGCGGATGCTTTGGCCAGCCGGCTCGGGCACTGGCTCATCGGCTTTGACTCGAGCGAGAAAGAGCGCGGACGCGACGTAGGAGAGTGCGTCGGTCGCCATGGCCGCGGCCGCGCCCAGGACTTGGATCAGGATTCCGCCGATGCTCGGGCCGAGGACGTAGGCGAGCGATCGGCTGCCGTTGAGCAGCGAGTTGGCCTGCACGAAGTCCTGGCGCGGCGTGACCGCGACGAAGACTGTCTGCCACGAGATGTCGAACGCGACCGACAAGGCGCCGACGGCGAAGGTGATCACGTACAGCTGGGGCAGGCTCAGAGCGTTGAACACAAACGCGATGGGGATCGTCGCGATGAGCGCCGCGCGGACAAGGTCGACGACGATCATCAGCCGGCGTCGTCGGTGAACGCGGTCCAGCCACACGCCGGCGGGCAGCGAGAAGAGCAGATGCGGCAGCAGTCCGACCGCGGTCAACAGGCCCATCTCTGCGGGCGAGGCGCCCAGCACTAGGGCGGCGATGATCGGGATGGCGAGCAGCGTGACCTGGTCGCCGACGACCGAGATCGTCTGGCCAATCCAGAAGTTGCGGAACGGCGCTCGATTGAGCAGCGGCGGGATCAAGGGCCCCCTTTGGTAGACTCAGCGCCTCGCTGGCGAGTGGCCAAACGGTAAGGCACCTGACTCTGGATCAGGGGATTGAAGGTTCGAATCCTTCCTCGCCAGCCAATCCACAGCATCCAGTCCGCGGATCGGTTCCGCAGCAGGGGTCTGGTGGCTCGCGGACCTCGGGCGCACCTCTCGGTGGAGGCATCAGATGGAAGACGTGCGCCTGACTCACCCCGAAAGGTGGGCCTGATCCTTC
>DASQLS010000221.1:0-4749 GCA_035629915.1 Candidatus Limnocylindrales bacterium
CATCGACCGCTACTTTCCGGGCGACTACAAGGTCATCCCGAACGGCGTCGATCTGACCCGACTGCGCAACGTGCAGCCGATCGCGCGATACCGCGACGGGACTCTGAACATCCTGTTCATAGGACGCTTCGAGAACCGCAAAGGTGCGATCTATCTGCTCAAGGCGTATCGGCTGCTTCGCAAGCGCGGCTTCGACTGCCGGTTGCTGATGGTTGGGACGGGACCGCAGGAGCGCGAGATAAGGCGCTACATCGCGACTCGCCGGCTGACCGGTGTCGAGCTGTTGGGCCGGGTGAGCGACGATGACAAGGCACGCTACTTCGCAACCGCTGACGTGTTCGTCTCGCCGGCCACCGGCCGCGAGAGCTTCGGCATCGTGCTGCTCGAGGCAATGGCCGCCGGCAAGCCCATCGTGTGCAGCGACATCCACGGCTACAAGGGCGTGGTCCGTCGTGGGGAGCAGGCGCTGCTCGTTCCGCCGCGCGACGTCAAGGCACTCACCGAAGCTCTCGCAACGGTGCTCGGCGACGCGCAGCTCCGCGCGCGGATGGCGGCGGCGGGGCTCGAGCGCGCGCCTCAGTTCAGCTGGGAGAACATCACCGCCAAGGTCGACGACTACTACCACTTCGTTGCCCGGCGCGTCGCCCAGTCACCGGGCGGCCTACCGGAGCACGTGCGTCCCGAGATTCTGACTACCGGACGCGAGCCAACCTCGATCAGCCCCCTTCGGGCACTTCGCTGATCTCTGACGCGGGCTGGGCGCGCAGCGAGTTCCAGTTGCGCGCCGCGTAGGCCGCGGCGACGCATAGACCCGACACGGCGACAGTGAGCAGGATCACGCCGCCCGACTGAAGCGGCACACCACCGGCCGGATCCAGGTTCACGCCGAACTGGAAACCCCAGTTCCAGGTCGGCAACAGGCCGAGGTGGATCTGCGACAGTGGCGTGGGCACGGGCAGGCTGGCGATGTTGGTGTAGAACGCGACGAACCACAGCACGGCCGCCGACAGGGCACCCACCACATACCGCCGCGGGTCGGTCGCGCGGAGCACGAAGAAGGCGGGCACGGTCAATAGCAGCAGCGCCGCCAGAGCCGGCCACTCGGCGTGGATGCGCGTTGTGAACAGCGTCTGGCCGGGCAGACCGGCGCCGATGATCAGTACGACGACGCCGAGCAGCACGACCGAGAAGCTGACCGGGAGCACGAGCGACCGGCTCGTGGATCGGAGTCTTGCCTCGCCCGGCTCGCCGGCGTCGGGCGATTCGCGCAGGTACGAGAAGACGAAGACGCCCGCCGCGATCAGGCCTCCGAGGGCCAACACCAGGCCGATGCCCTGGATGTCGGTCAGCATCAGGTCGCGCGACAGCGATGCGCAGACTTCGGTGCCGGGATTGGCTCTCTCCGTGTTGGCAATTCCGCACAGCGGCTGACGCAGCAGCCACAGCAGTGGCGCGCCGATGATCGCCACGGCAGCCGCGACGCGAGCGAGCAGCCAGGTGCCCTTGGATGGTCCATGCCACAGCTCGGCCAGGAAGTAGGCGAGCGCCATGAAAGAGAACGGCAGCGTGGTGAAGATGTGGTACTGGAAGGTGGCCCGATCGATGCGCGCCCAGGGCAGCCACAAACAGGCGATGGCGACGCAGATGAAGGCGAGCGACAGGCTCCGCCGCCGCCACGCCTGCAGCGCGACCCAGGCGACGGCCGGGATGGCCAGCCAGAAGATGACCAGGTTGCCGGTGTCGTAGATGACAGCCGTGGTGTTGCCGGCGTAGCTGTTCTGTTCGAACCAGACCGGCTTGAGATCGAGTGGCCACGCCCACCACGGCGACGACGCGGCATGTGCCGCACGCAGATTGTTGTGGTACTCGTACATCGACTTCTGGAGGTCGAGGAACGTCTGGCCGAAGTTGCCGGAGGGGAATGTGTCCGTCCAGCGGTTGCCGAGCTCGATCCACGGCAGATAGCTCGCGCCGTAGATGGCCAGCGGAATGAGCGTGATCGCGGCCAGGCCGAGGAGCCACGGCAGGCCGAGTGCGCCTGAGCCCGGCCGGAGCCAGCCGCGTGGCGGAGGCGGCGAAGCCGGCTCCGCGATCAGCTCCACGCGTGGGACCCGAGCCAGCGGGCCAAGCCCACGCCGGCCGGCGTACCACGCGCCGGCGCCGATGGCGAGGCCAAATCCGATCGCGACGGCGCCGAGCAGCAGGAGACGCTCGGGTGTCAGTGTCGAGCCCTCGGTCGGCGGGCTCATCGAGCGGTAGACGCCGAATGCGAGCGCCGCCACGCCGCCGACGATGGGACCGATCACCACCAGCCGCAGCTCATCGCGCGTGAATCGAACCGGGCGACGGGTGATGCCCACCGTGAGCAGCACAGTCAGGCTGATCATCAGGATCAGGAACAGGTAATTGAGCTGCGGAGTTGCCGCGGTCGTGCTCGGCGAGATAGCGATGTAGCCGAGCAGCCCCGTCATCAGGATCATCGCCGCGAGGGCGATGAGGCGGCCGAGTGCGGAGCGCAGCAGGATGAGCAGGCCGACCGCGCCGATGGCATAAGCCCCGACCCATTTCGACGCCAGCGCCAGGCCGAGTAACAGGCCCACGCCGAGCAACCCGGTGACGATCGCCCACCGACTGTGCCATCGGCCGAGCCACAACGGGACGAACAGGGTGAAAGCGGCGACGATGAAGAGAGCAACGTAGGTGTCGTTCATCGCGATCCGCGCGTTGGCGAAGAACATGCCGTCGACGAGCACGAGCAGCGCGGCGATCAAGGCAACGGTGCGGCGCATGAACAGGAATCGAACGAGCAGATAGATCAGCGCCGCCGTCAGCGCGCCGGCGATCACGCCCGGCAGGCGGTAGGCATAGCCGTTGCCGCCGACATCGATCGTGGCCATCCGCCCGGACGCGTCGAACGCGAGCATGTCGACCCGATCCTCGGCCGGCCGTTCGGGCTGCACATCGAGGACCAGCTGGGTTGGCGCGAAGTCGAGCCGTGCGTCGGCGAACACGGAGTTCGAACGCGGCTCGATGACATAGACAGTCGAGGCCGCGCCGTCCTGGGAGAGCCCCAGGGCGTGCACCATCGTCGTGGTCGGATTCCAGACGACGTCGGTGACCGTGTTGGGCATCCATATCGAGCCGCCGAGGCTGACATCAGCGTCGGTCGGCAGGCGCAGCCTGACCAGCTCCTGGCCAGAGGCGGCGTAGATGCTCGGGTCGTCGGCGCCCTCCGCGACGAAGGTCATGCCACCGACCGGCTCGTCGGTGGCGAATGTGCCCAGCTCGGCGAGCGTGGCCGCGTCGAGCAGGGAGATTCCCGAATCCGTCGCCAGGGCGACGCCCGGCGCACTCTCCATGCTCACGCCGGGCAGATTGCCCGCGTCGATCTCGGTCTGGATCGCGTCGTCATCGTCGCCCACCTGGCCGGCGATCGCGACCGGCTCTGTGGCAGCAACGATGACCGCCTCGATCCTGTCCGCGTCGTCGTCGAGCAGGCCGGCCAGGGTGTCGGCAACGGCAGCCGGGTCATCCACGAGCGCCGGGTCGACGATGACCTGCGTCCGCGACGGAGTGCCAACCGGGCTGTGGGCAGTGTCGAGCTCGGTGCGCCCGGTCTCGGATCCGGTCGCGGCGTCGAGGCTGACGACGGTGCCGTCGCTTGAAACTGCGATCAGCTGTCCCTCGGCCAAGGCCAGCTCAGAAAGGTCGCCCACCAGGTCGCCGATCGTGGTCAGCTGCTGGGCGGTCGCGCAGCAGTCCTCGCCGTAGGTACGCATTTCGTCGAGGACCGGCGTGTCGAGCTGCCAGATCGTCCCGTCGGCGCCGCCCAGGAGCAGCGTGTGCCTGTCCGGATCGACGGCCAGCGCCGTGAACGGTCCGCTGACTGTCGTCTCGAGCGTGCCATCGGCCAGGTCGTAGACGCGCAGCTCGCTGCCGGTGGCGACCAGTAATCGGTCGCCGTTGCGCACTCCCAGCGCGTCAGCGGGACTCCAGCGTTCCTCGAGCACGGCCGAGGCCACAGGCACGCCCAGATCGGCCTCGTCGGTTACCCGGTTGTTGCCCAGGCCAGCGATGCCCACCGCCATCACGTACTTGGCGAGGTGGGGATGCGTGAACTCGTAGATCTGATGCGGCTCGCCGTAACGCCATTCCTGAAGGAACTCGGTCGCGGTTCGAGCGTGGTAGACCTCGTCGAAGTGCATCGAGTACGGCACCTCGAGCCGGTAGGTGCGCAGCAGCATGGCCGCCACAAAGACGAGCAGGACGACCATCAGATCGCGCCGATCGAGCCGCCCGCCAGATTCGCCAACGAGCAGCGCGCTTCGGTCGCGCCTGACACTGGTCGACGCTGTCAGCCACGCGAACCAGCCGCGAACCTGATCGGTAACAGACGGTTGGGCGGTGGGCGACTCGACGGGCATCAAATCGGCCACCGGATCGTCCGCGACGGCCAATGCCAGCCCAACTGGGGCTCCCTCGAGGGACGCGCCATCATCCTCGTCGACTTGCTCCTCGTCCGGCTCGACGAGCTCGGCTTGGCGCTCGACGGCGGCCGCCGGGCGCAGCTGCCAGGCGACAAACACGAACGCGCCGGTGCTGAGCAGGGCGCTGGTGATGATCCCGATCGGCTGTCGGAACAGCTCGCCAAGGGGCAGTGTCTCGAGATTGGGCGTCGCGTATAGCGGCGTCGTCAGGACACCGTGCAGATTGATGAACGCGGCGATCGACAGCGCGATCGTTGCCCAC
>DASQLS010000222.1:0-18446 GCA_035629915.1 Candidatus Limnocylindrales bacterium
GAGGGTCTCAAGAACGTGACCGCCGGTGCCAATCCGATGATCGTCAAGCGCGGCACGGACAAGGGCGTCGAGCGCCTCGTCGAGGAGCTCAAGAAGAACTCGCGCCCGGTGGACAGCCGCGAGCAGATCTCGGCCGTGGCCGCGATCAGCGCCGCTGATCCCGAGGTCGGCAACATCATCGCCGAGGTGATGGACAAGGTCGGCAAGGACGGCGTCATCACGGTCGAGGAGGGCCAGTCGCTGGGCCTCGAGACCGAGTACACCGAGGGCATGCAGTTCGACCGGGGCTACATCTCGGCCTACTTCGTGACCAACCCCGATCGCATGGAGGCCGTTCTCGAGAACCCGGCCATCCTGATCACCGACAAGAAGATCTCGAGCATCCAGGAGCTCCTGCCGGCGCTCGAGAAGGCCGTTCAGCTGGGCAAGCCGCTGTTCTTCGTCGCTGAAGACGTCGACGGTGAGGCGCTCGCCACTCTGGTCGTCAACAAGCTCAAGGGCACCATCAGCGTGCTCGCCGTCAAGGCCCCCGGCTTTGGCGATCGACGCAAGGAAATGCTGCGTGACATGGCCATCCTGAGCGGTGCCAACGTCATCAGCGAGGAGCTCGGCCGCAAGCTCGACTCGGTTACCGCCGAGGACTTCGGTTCGGCCCGACGCGTCGTGTCGACCAAGGACGACACCACCCTCGTTGACGGTGGCGGCGATGCCGAGGCGATCAAGGCGCGCATGGCCCAGATCAAGGCCCAGGTAGAGGAGACCACCTCCGACTACGACCGCGAGAAGCTGCAGGAGCGCCTGGCCAAGCTGGCCGGTGGTGTTGCGGTGATCAAGGTTGGCGCTGCGACCGAGGTCGAGCTCAAGGAGAAGAAGCACCGCATCGAGGATGCGCTTTCGACCACCCGCGCGGCGGTCGAGGAGGGCATCGTCGCCGGCGGCGGCACCGCGCTGCTGCAGGCCATCCCGGCGCTCGACGAGCTCAAGCTCGAGGGCGATGAGGCGGTCGGCATCAACATCCTGCGTCGCGCACTCGAGGCACCTGCTCGTCAGATTGCCGAGAACGCCGGCCAGGAGGGCTCGGTCATCGTTGCCGCGGTCAAGAACCTGCCCGTCGGCCAGGGTTACGACGCCCTGCGCGGCGAGTACGTGGACATGTTCGAGAAGGGCATCGTCGATGCCGCCAAGGTCACTCGTTCGGCGCTCCAGCACGCGGCTTCGATCGCGGGCATGGTGCTCACGACGGAGACACTGGTCACCGACAAGCCTGAGCCCAAGGAGGGCGCTGCTGCCGGAGCCGGTCACGGCCACGGCGGCGACATGGACTTCTAGTCCACAAGGCCTTCTGCGGCGTCCGCCAAGCCGGACGCCAATTTCAGAACGATCAGAGCCGGGCTTCCGTGAGGAAGCCCGGCTCTCTTGCTAGCCGGACTGGTACTAGGACTGACTGCGATACTCGTCCATCGCTTACCTCACCCGCTCCGCCCCATTCGCGAGCACCACTCAGGGCCAACTTTCCGAGCGCGGTCCCTGTACGGGGACAAGGTTTGAGCGTACGCTCACGTGCGGTCGCGTGACCTGCACATCGTGGCTATGGAAGGCTTGATCGCCATGGACTTGCGCCGACGTTTCTGGTTCGTCACGATCAGCGCCCTGTTGCTCGCCTTCACAGCGGCCGTGCCCGTCCAGGCAGACACCGAGCTTGGTCAAACGGGCACCACCGGCTTTCACGCGCTGCGAGACAGCCCTTCGAGACCCGGCTACACCTGCCACTACAAGGGCATCTATCCACCGTCAGGCGGGGATCGCTACGAAGGGAAGCTCAATCAGATCGACGTCCGACCGCCCAGGATGAAAGCCATCGCCGGACACCAGGAGGTGGGTTGGCGCTTCATGATCGAGCGGCTGAATCAGTCAGTGAACCCACCGATCGTGATGGTCACGTACAAGAGCTCCATCCAGCGTGACACGACGAGCTCGAGCAGGAACGCGTCCTTCTCCATGAGGAGCGTCAGCGTCAGGTTGCCGGCTGACGGCGCCTACGAGGACACGATCTACGAGTATCGCGTCAAGGTGAAGATGTTCTGGTACACCGCGAACGGCGGCGTCCAGGGCACGTCCACGCACCGCGCCGATTGGTTTGAGGAGGTCCTCCACAACTTCCCCGAGCAGGACGGCGGACGAGACGGGACCGTGACCTCGTTCGGGGAACAAGCGCCATGCCGCGGGTGGGTCAGCGCCATTATCAACTGAGGGCGAGCGAGGCCATCTTCAGCAAGCACTCTCGAGCCCGGGCCGAGCAATCGGTCTGGGCTCTTTCGTGTCCAGAGAAGAGGAGCGGCCCGGCTTCCTGCTGCCAGGATTGACGCGGACTACGCGGCCAACGAAAAGAGGCCGGGCGTCTGCGCCCGGCCTCCAGATTGGCGATCCCGAAGATTAGTTGCTCGGGACGCCGCCGCAGCCTTCGGCATATGCCCGGTTGATTGCACCGTTGTCGCCGGCACGGGTTGGCGCGATCGCGCCCCACGCGGCACCGCCGTTGGCGTGAAGCCAAGCCGCGCGATCCTGTCCAAAGCAACCCGGATTCGCGGGCTGGGCCGCAAACGTCCCGGAGACCATCGACATGGCGAGAAGTGCGGCAGATGCAGCCGACAGAAGCAGTCGTCGTTTCATGGCGTTTCCTTTCTGGAGTAGGACCAGGGTACTAGGACTATCGTCCCACGCGAGGCTATCTGGGTTTCACCACGCGCGGCCACTCAATGTTGACAGGTGGCACCGAAATTCTATGGGGCCGAGCAATAGGCCAGGGCCTGCGTGACCAGAAAAGTGGGAGCGGCCCGGCTTGCGCCAGACCGCTCCCAGGGCCGTGACATGCAGGAAAGGTTTACGGGGTGACTGTCGTCACCGCCGGCAGTGACACGGAAGTGGTCAACGGCGCGGTCACCGTGGCCGAATTGCTGATCACCGATCCGGCGGTGCTCGTCACCTGGACAGTGAGCGAGCGCGTGCCGCTAAAGCCGACGTTGATCGTGCCCAGACTCCATTTGACCTTGCGCGTCGATGCCGTGTAGGTCCCGCCGTCGCTGGCCGAGATGAACTTCAGCCCGGCTGGCAGCACGTCAGTCAGCTTCGCGTCGGTCGACTCGGCCGGGCCGGCGTTGGTGTACCCGATCGTGTAGGTGAACTGCGAGCCGACGGCCGCAGTCGTCGGCGCCTCGACCGTCACCACGACGGCCGGATCGGCCGCCGGTAGCGCCGGCGTCGAGCTGAACACCTGCAGCTCGGCCGCCTTCACATCGAGGTCGGCATCCGATCCCGAAACGCAGTCTGGATCGTTGAGCGGATCTGCATCCTGGTCGCCGCGGAAGCCGGTTCCGGTCGCCGTGCACTGGCTGCTCACGACGCGCAGCTGCACGTGCGTGGCGTTGGTGTCGGGAACGTCGAAGGTGCGCAGGATGAGATCCGGCGCCGTGGGCCGCGGTCGGACGCCGGGGAAGGCATCGGCCGGGCTGGTGTAGATCTTGGTGTAGTTGGTCGGCAGCGCGCATGCCACCGCGTTGCCGTTGCACGTCCAGATTTCGAACTGGCGCAGCGCCCGGAAGCGGCCGCCGTTCTCTGGGTTGAGCATCGCGCTGACGTTGACGCGCTTGACGTTCTGAACGCCACCCTGCAGGTCGACGGTCACCGACGACGCGGCCGGAGCGAGTCCGGTCCAGTTGGTCGCCTCCGTGTCGTCGAACATGTTGTTGACGTTCGTGCCGGTGCCGGTCGCGACGGCGCCCTTGACGAGGGACGCGCGGTTGGTGGCCATCTTGATGTCGACGTTGATCGTGCCGGTGTTGGCGATCCGACGCGGGAAGCGGACGTGCCCGTAGCCGGGCGCCACGACCAGGAACTCGTAGTCGCCTTCAACGAACTGAGCGGTGTCGTCGATCGTGCCGCCCGCGACCGTGTCGGCGATCGGAGTCGCGCCCGCCTCGAAGTGGCCGACATAGACCTTGGCATTGGCAATCGGCGCATTGCCTTCGTCCGACGCGAAGACTCGGAACTTGACCGTCTTGTAGCCGTGCGACGGCGATCGGAAGTCGGGCACCGGGTCGACATCGGATGCGCCGGCGGATGATGCGTTCACGCCCATACCGCGCTGGGCGAAGACCTTCCACATCGCCGCCTGGTTGGCGCCGTTGAAGCGAATCATGTCCGCCGCGAGATAGGCATCTCGTGCGTCGAGCATGCTCACCGCGGCCGGCATGAGCAGCCACGCGTCGAACATGATCTGCGCCCAGCGCCGATTGCCCGGGCACTGGTTGGCCGCGTACGAGCCCTCGGCACATGCCTTCTGGCGCGCATTGTTCGAGGCCGGGTTGCTGCCGTTGTATTTGGTGACCAGCGCCTGGCGCAGAGCGAAGTTGGTCGCCGTCCAGATCTCACCATCGGCGTGGACCTGGGTGCGGCCGTCGGGGCAGGTGCCCTCGATCTCCGGCGCGACGAGCGGCGCGTTGCACACAAAGTCGTAGCCCACGTCGCTGTAGTTGAGCGGGCTGGTGCTCATGTTGAAGTTGCGGATGCCGCGCTGGTGGTTGCCGGTGGCATAGGCGCCAACCGCGTAGCGGCTCTCGCTGTTGGTGGGCACGAGGTTGAACTCGTTGAGAAATTCCATCGCCGCGAGATCGCTCCACGACTCGCCCATTGCCCGCGCCTGCGTGCCGGTCAAGCTCGCATCCGGGCCGCCCGCCATTCGGTTGGAGATGGCGTGGGTGTACTCGTGGCCGATGACCGCCATGTCGTAGTCGCCATCGACACACGGTGGGTAGAACGCGCCGGCGACCGGCTGCCACAGATACATGTTGGTGATGCCGGGCACGCCATCGTTGAGCGTGACCTGGTTGGCGTTGTCGCGCGACACGCCGGCCTCGACCGGCAGTAAGGCGCCGGCCTGCGCCTGGCCGTACTCCGGATCGTTCTCCTGGCCGGCGCCGGGATCGTTGCCGAAGTTGTTCTGCTGCATGTTCCAGGCCTCCTCGGTGAAGCCGAGGAAGTAGGACCAGTCGTGCATCCGGTTGTGCGCGGCGAAGAGATTGGTTACCGCGGGCATGATGTCGTTGCCGTTGGGCACGAGCGTGGTCGGGTTGCACCGACTCTGGTTCCAGGTGTTCTGCCACGCGTCGATGTAGCGGCGATCCACGTGCACGGGACGCTGCTGTAGTGGACCTGGCGAGAGCGGCGTGACCCACGCCTCGCCCGAGACGGCGTTGTTGCCGATCGTGGTGAAGCTCGAGGTGTTGCTCTGCACCACGTGGTCCCACGGCACGCGCGAGGCGAGGTTCTGGAGCTTGCCGATGGCGTTCGAGCATTCGGGCACACTGGCGCCGTTGTGGGTCAGCACCCAGCAGCCGTTGAGGCGCGTGTCGCTGTTCGACAGGTCGTACGGATCGCCGGGCGACGGATCGTTGGCCAGCGACGGATGAGCGCGGAAGTAGCGCCACTTGGGTGGATAGGCGAGGACGCTGCCCGTACCGGCGACATCGTTCGTCGCGAACGCGCCGTCATAGGTGAATGGAGGATCACCCGCATTGAACTCGCACACGCGGGCGTAGAACGTGCCCGAAGTGGGGGCGACGAACTCATGGTGGATTGCCTCGGGGCTCGTGCCAGTGTCCGAGTTGGTCACCTCGGTCAGCGTCGAGTCGAGAAGGTAGAGAACGATGTCGTTGGCCGGGACGGTAGCGCTGGCGACCACGTCGATCGACCACGTGCCGGCCGGTGCCACGATGGCATGGTCGGGCCCGCAGCCCGTGCCGACCGTGGTCGTGCCTGAGAACTGGCCGAATGTCGGCGCGTCAGACGGCTCACTCGCGGCTTCGAGCGCGATGTGATCGTCGGCCGCATGGTCGACTCGGTTGTAGCGCATCAGCACGTTGCCATTGCGCGCGTCGACAAAGACTGTGTATGCCACAGGAACGGCGCCGTCGACGTCGAGCACGATCGTCTCGAAGGCCGCGCGCACGCCCTGTGCGGTTGGCACCGCGACGAGCCGGGCGCGTTGGTCGACGGCCGAGGTCTTGCCGCTCAGCGGCGTGCCGAATCCGTTGGCCGCGAACACGGTCCAGTCACCATCGGTGCGCACGTTGGTCAGTGACGCGGCACCCGATGGCTGGCCGACGTGAACCGCCGCCTTCAACCAGGCCTGCTGGGCACTCAGCGTGGCCGCCTGCGGCGCGGCCGCCGTGCCGGTCGCCGACGAGGAGACGTAGGCAACCTTGCCACTGACGATCCCGACGATGATCAGACCGTCCTGGCCTGCGACGAGGCTTCCATAGCGCTGACGGAACAGGACCGCCCGGCCGCTGCCGATCGGATTGGCCGCCACGAGCTCGAGGTTGGTCACGTCCGCATCAGACAGCCTGAACAGCGTCCTGTTGGTTCGGATCCAGTTGCGCGCCGCTGTCTCGGGCGCTCCACTCAAGCCGCTGGCCAGCCAGCCGCCGTACTTGATCAGCGATTGAGGGGTGCCGAACCGGTTCCAGCGCACGGTCGCGCCGAGCTGCTGAGCACGCGTCACCTGCGCGCTGGTGGGTTGGATCACGCCGGTGCGAAAGTCCTTGTCGGGCAGGCCGAGAAGGGCAGCTGGATTGGCAGCCAGAACTGCCTGCGGGACAACCCCGATCAGCAGCACGGCGACCTGGATGAATACGAGCAGACGAAGGACGCCACGGGAACGGGTTGCGCCACGCATCAGGGTCGACTCCACACTTGGGAAACCATAGCACCACCGAGAGGGGTGTCAATGCAGGATCAGGCATCGACCGGCGACCGACAATGCGACAGGGCGCGCTTAGATTGCAGACGCGTTACAGGACCGGTTCGTTTTCCGGAAGCGTGTCAGCGGCGGGCGATGACCAGGTTGACCGCTTCCTCCGTCGACAACGACCGGCCGCGGGCGAGCAGGGCCTCGAGATCTTCCTCGGACAGGCTGGCCGTGAGCGTGGGCATCGCCTCTATCCGGTTGATTAGGCTGGGCGGCGGCTGTCCGCCCGACTCATCCACGATCCGCTCGGCGGCGCCCGTCAGCGTCGCTGCCGTCGCGAGGTTGCCGCTCAACGCGGCGAGCGAGGCAGCATCGTGGAGCGCGGCGGAGAGCGACGTGATGTCCTGGTCGGCAAGAGACAGCTCGAGCACGCGGCGATTGGCCTCGCTCGCCTCGTCGAGCTGGTTGACGTTCATGAGTGCCCTGGTCAGCACCGATGTCGCGTTGCGCTGCCCGTAAGCCTCACCCAGCGTCTCGAACCGACTGATGCTCTCCTCGAGCATGGGAATCGCCGCGTCATGGTCGCCGGCCAGTGACATGTTCATGCCGATCGTCGCCGTAGCCCACGTGGCCATGACGCTGTTGCCCTGGTTCTCGTACAGCTCGGCCGCGGCCTCGAGCTCGCGGTTGGCAGCGGCGTAGTCACGTTCGATCGCGCGGACGTAGGCGAGGCTGTACAGCGTTTCAACCTCGACCGCCTCGTCGCCGACGGCACGCGCGATGGCGAGTG
Organism: Candidatus Limnocylindrales bacterium; assembly: GCA_035629915.1. Taxonomy (GTDB): domain Bacteria; phylum Chloroflexota; class Limnocylindria; order Limnocylindrales; family CSP1-4; genus JALYGJ01. The sequence goes on from DASQLS010000222.1 coordinate 7,536, forward strand.
CCTCCTCGTAGCTGCGCCGCGCGCCATCGAAGTCGGTCTGCCAGTAGACGAGCCCGGCAAGACCGATGAGCGCCTTCGCGCGTGCCGACGTTGGCTCCGCCGCGTTTGGCCGATCGAGCAGCGACGTCAGCAGGCCCGATCCTTCACGAAGGTGGCCGCGCAGGTGCCAGAAGCGCCACAGGCGGCCACCCATGAGCAGCGCCCGCTGGATGTCATGGTCGGCCAGCCAGCGCAGCGCGGCGCGAATGTTGGCCTGGTCGGCGCTGAGCCGGTCGAGCCACTCGCGACCGGCGGTCAGGGCGGGCTCGGCCTGCTCGGCGAGTGCCGCGAACCGATCGGCGTGGGCGGTGGCAGTGGCGTCGAGCTCGCCAGCCTCGGCCAGCCGCTCGCGGCCGAACTCGCGGATCGTCTCGAGCATCGTGAAGCGCGGCTCGCTGTCGCGCTCGACCTGGCGCACGAGGCTGTGATCGACCAGCGCACCGACGCCGTCGAGCAGATCCATCTCGAGCCCACCGGCGGCACCGGCCACCGGCTCGGCATCGTCAAGCCGCCAGCCGCCGACGAAGATTGCGCAGCGCCTGAACACGGCCTGCTCGGGAGATGGCAGAAGGCCGTAGCTCCAGTCGATCGCCCCGCGCAGAGTGCGCTGTCGGTCGGTCCGGTCGGCCGCCGTGGATTGGAGAACGTCGAGGCTCTTGGTCAGTCGAGCCAGAAGCGCCCCGGGCGGCAGGAGCTTGACCCGCGAGGCGGCAAGCTCGATCGCGAGCGGCAGTCCGTCGAGCCTGGCGCAGATCTCGCGGATCGTCGCCGCGTTGTCCGGTCCCAGGCTGAAGTCGGGCTGGACGGCGCGGGCGCGTTGCATGAACAGGGCGACCGCTTCGGAACGGGCGAGTCGGTCGAGATCGGCTTCCTCGGCGTCCGTCGGCAGATCGAGCGGCGGCACCGGGAACTCCTGCTCGCCGGTTATGTGAAGCGCAATCCGGCTGGTAATGACGAGCGTCAGCTCCTGGGCCGCCTCGAGCAGCGTGGCGATGGATGAGGCCGCGTCGGTGACCTGTTCGAAGTTGTCCAGCACGAGCAGCACGTCGCGGCCGGCGAGCCGCTCGGAAAGCGTTTCGAGCGCGCTGCGACCGGGCTGCTCGACGAGCCCCAGCGCGTGGCGAATGGTTGGCAGCACGAGCGTCGGGTCGCTGATCGAGGCCAGCGCAACGAACGCGACGCCGTCTTCGTACGCGTGCGCCGCGTCCCGGGCGAGGCGGATCGAGAGCCGAGTCTTGCCCGTCCCGCCTGGCCCGGTCAGGGTCAGCAGCCTCGTCCCGACGAGCAGCTCTTGAGCCCGCGCCAGAATCTCCTCGCGGCCGACGAAGCTGGTCATCTCGGCCGGCAGCAACTCGAACCGCGTTGCTACTGCGTGCGGCGGCGGGAAATCGGCCGGCAGACCGTCGATGACCAGCTGGCACAGCCTCTCGGGTGCCTCGATGTCCTTGAGCAGGTGTTCGCCGATCTCGCGCAGTGCGACGCCGTCGGGCAGCACGGACGACACGACTGCGGCGGTCGTGCCAGACAGCAACACCTGGCCGCCGTGGGCGGCGGACGAGATGCGCGCCGCACGATGGACGTCCATGCCGACGTACTCACCAGAGCTGATCTGCACATCGCCGGTGTGAATGCCCATCCGCACGGCGACGCGCACGCCATCGGGCCACTCTCGCGCGGCAAGCTCACGCTGCGCCTGGACGGCCCCGATAACGGCGTCGTGGGCGCTGACGAAGATGGCGAAGAACGAATCGCCCTCGGTCTTGATCTCCACACCGCGGCAGGCTGAGATCGCCGCGCGCATCACCTGGTGGTGCTCGCCGAGCAACAGGCCGTATGTGTCCGGCCCGAGTCGCTGGAGCAGTCGGGTCGACCCCTCGATGTCGGTGAACAGGATCGAGACCGTGCCGGTCGGCAGGGTGGCCATTGTCGGCTGAGCCTACAGTCCAAGCGCGGTTCGTGGCGACCCGTCGAGTTCCCTCGGGATCGGCTGGCCGGACGCCGGCGCTGCTAGCATCGGCCGGGTGACTCGGGCGACTGACAGGGACTTGGACCAGGGCGATTTGGGTTTCGCGATAGCTCCCGATTCGGAGCCGGCGCCACCACCCGACGCGCCACCCGGAACCGACCTCGAGCCGGCCGAGGAGTCGCCCGACCCGCGACCCATCGCCCGGCGCAAGAAGGGCGCCGCGGGGACAGCCGAAGGATCACCGGCGGACGACGACGCGCCCCATTTTGCCGATTGGTTCTCGTCCCGCCGCAGCGTCCCGCGCGAGAAGCAGCCGGTCGACGAGCAGACGCAGGCCGATCGCGACGCGCTTGCCGAGAAGATGGTCGCGCGGCTGAACCCGGAACAGGCGCGCGCGGTGACGACAACCGAGGGGCCGCTGCTCATTCTCGCCGGCGCGGGTTCGGGCAAGACCCGCGTGCTGGCCCATCGCGTCGCGTATCTGATCGGCGTTCAGGGCGTCAAGCCGTGGCAGATCCTCGCCGTCACGTTCACCAACAAGGCAGCGGCCGAGATGCGCGCGCGGATCATCGCCCTGGTCGGCGACCAGGCGCGCGACGTCGCGATGGGCACGTTCCACTCGCTGTGCGCGCGCGTGCTGCGGCGTGATGGGGCCGCGATCGGCATCAACCCGCGTTTCGCGGTCTACGACACGGACGACCAGGTCTCGACTCTCAAGCTCGTCCTGCGCGACCTCGATCTGGCCGGCTCGACCGAGATGCGCCCGCAGGCCATCCTGGGCCAGATCGGGCGCTGGAAGAACGATCTGTTCGGGCCGGAGCAGGCGATGACCGCCGCGCGCGGCTACATGGAGGAGATCGCGGCACGCGCCTACAGCGCCTACCAGGCACGGCTGCGCGCCAACGGGGCTCTCGACTTCGACGACCTGTTGAACGAGGCCGTGCGCCTGTTCGACGAGGCACCCGGCGTGCTAAAGCACTACCACGATCGCTGGCGATACCTGCACGTGGACGAGTATCAGGACACGAACCGCGCCCAATACCTGTGGATCCGCCACCTCGCCGGCAAGCGCAAGAACGTGGCCGTTGTCGGCGATGACGACCAGAGCATCTATTCGTGGCGCGGCGCCGATTTGCGCAACATCCTCGATTTCGAGCGCGACTACCCCGACGCGACGGTCGTCAAGCTCGAGCAGAACTACCGCTCGACGCAGCTCATCCTCGACGCCGCTCACGCGGTCGTGTCGCGCAACGAGGCACGCAAGGACAAGAAGCTGTGGACCGAGAACGCACGCGGAGTGCCGATCGAGCGCTTCGAGGCCGACTCGGAAGACGAGGAGGCCGAGTGGGTCGCGCGCCAGATCGAGGCGCTCGCGGCCGGTCGCGGCGCTGGTGGCTCGTTCCTCGCCCGGCGCGCCGACGAGGGCGACGAGAAGACCCATCGGCTGCGCGACATCGCCGTGATGTACCGAACGAACGCCCAAAGCAGGGCGATCGAGGAAGCGTTCCTGCGCTACGGCCTGCGCTACCAGCTCGTGGGCGGCACGCGCTTCTATCAGCGACGCGAGGTCAAGGATGCGCTGGCCTACCTGCGTGTGCTGCGGAGCGACTTCGACGGCGCCGCGTTCGAGCGAATCATCAACGTACCCACGCGCGGAATCGGCGAGAAGACGATCGCTGCCATTCGAGCTGAGGCGGGGCAGCGTGAGATGAACGTCTGGCAGGCGCTTGTCGCGCTGGCCGCGTCCCCCGAGCTCGCCACGCGCACCCGCTCGGCGATCACCTCGTTCGTCGAGCTGATCGAATCGCTGCGCCGTCGAGTCGGCGTCCTGGCCCTGCCCGAGCTGCTCGACAGCGTGCTGGAGCAGAGCGGCTACCGAGCGATGCTGCTCGACGGCTCGCAGGAAGGCGAGGACCGCTGGGCGAACCTGCTCGAGCTGCGCGAGGTGGTCAGTCGGTATGCCGACCTCGAGCCGGAGGACGCGGTCGACCGCCTGCTGGAGGAAACCGCGCTGGTGGCCGACCAGGACTCGTACGAGAAGGACGCCGACGCGGTAACTCTGATCACGATGCACGCAGCCAAGGGCCTCGAGTTCGACATCGTGTTCATCACCGGGCTGGAGGAGGGCGTCTTCCCGCACGCTCGGGCCCTCGAGGACTCGCGTCAGATGGAGGAGGAGCGCCGACTGGCATATGTCGGCCTGACGCGAGCCCGTGATCGCCTTTACCTGACCCATGCCTCGATTCGCGCGACATGGGGGAGGGGCGGGTTCAGCGTCCCGTCGCGCTTCCTGCTCGAGATTCCGGCCGAGCTGATGCACGGGCCTCGTCTCGTTACGCAGGACGAGGACGACGAGGACCAGCGGCCGGCCGACGAGCGCGGCGCCTCGGGCTACGACCTGAGCTACATCCTCGGGCCGCGCGCGGCTTCACGCCTGGTTGGCAGGCGTCCGTCGTGGGCGGCCAACGGTCAGGGCAGCGGCCGCGAGCGGCGCATCCTGCCGCCCGGCGGTGGCTACAACCCGCCGGTTGGAGCGCCGCGCGAGGGCGAGACGTTTCGCACCTCGCGCGATCTCGCCGCGCGTCGCTCGGCGTACTACGGGACGGCGAGCGACGACGTCGAGTCCGAATCGCCAGTGCCTGAGCGCAGCGTCGTGCCGCCGCGCCCGGTTGTGCCCGGTGAGCGGCGTTATCGCGACGGCGACCGGGTGCGCCACGCCGCGTTCGGCGAAGGAGCGGTGGTCACGTCGAAGCTGACGCGCGACGACGAGGAGGTCACTGTCGCCTTTCCGTCGCGCGGCGTGAAGAAGCTGCTGGCCAGCCTGGCCAAGCTGGAGCTGCTCGAGAGCTGACCGAGCGGGCTACTCGCGGCGCATGAACATGACGACGACCACGACGCCGATGATCGCCAGACCGGCGACCAGGGCGATCACGAGTGGATCAATTCCGCCGCTCGCCGGCGGAGTTGGGGCGGCGGTAGCCGAGGGGCTGGCCGTCGGACTCGGACTCGGCGTCGGCGACACCTGGGCGACAGTCAGCTCGACATCGGCGAACGGATTGCCGCCGGTGATGACAGCCGTGCCTTCCTGCGTGACCCACACGTTGCTCTCGTCCTTGACGTAGGCGCGAGCCACGTAGCCCATCTCGGGATCCACGTCGGTAACCCGGAACGGGACCGCGAACGGGATCGGCTCACCGGTTCCCGAGCTCTGGTTCTCGACACCCAGCACGTCGCCGGCATCGCTTATGACCCAGGTCATGAAGTACCCGTTCTCGGTCAGGGCATCGCCGGTTCCGTTGATGAAGCCGGTCACGTGCCCCTCGAGGAGATCCGGCCGGAATGTGAGCTCGACCACGACTCCCTGACTCGGAGCACCGTTCGTCGCTACGGCGACGCCCTCGCCCGTGGCCCAGGCGTTGTCACCGTCGGTGATCGTTGCCCACAGCTCGGTGTCGAGCGTGGGATCGAAGATATTCGGGTCGAGCGGAACATCGAACGCGATCGGGACCTGGCCCGGGTTCTCGATCTGGATCGAACCGACGATGGCCATTGTCCCGGCCTGAACCTGGACGACGGCGATCGTGGCATTTGCGGCATCGGAGAGGGCCACTCGCTCGCGGTAGGCGAGCGTTCCCGAGACGGACGTGGGCACCGGGGTGATCGACGGCGACCCTGACGGGGTGGCACTGGGTGATGGCGAAGCTGACGGGCTGGGGCTCGGAGACGGGCTCGGGCTGGGCGACGGCGATGCCGTCGGCGCCTCAGTCGGTGACGCTGTGGGCTCGGCCGTCGGTGAGGCTGTGGGCTCGGCCGTTGGCGAGGCAGTTGGCTCAGCAGTTGGCGAGGCAGTCGGCTCGTCCGAGGGCGAGGCAGTTGGCTCGTCCGTGGGTCCGCTCGTCGGCTCCTCGCTCGGCGAGGCGGTGGGTTCTTCGGTTGGCTCCTCGCTCGGGGACGCCGTCGGCTCCTCGGTCGGCACTTCGCTCGGACTCTCTGATGGAGCAGGGCTGGCCGCCGGAGGAATGTCCTGGCTGGTCTTGACGACGGTCAAGGCGACAGTCGCGCCGGGCTCGATCGGGGAGGGTGGGGACTGCCACAGCTTCTCGCCGTCGATTACCGCCGCGACGGCCATGTAGGTTGCCTCTGGATCGACGAGATCGGCGTCATAAGTGATCGCGAACGCATACGGCGACGTGGCGAGCGTCGTCAGCGTCTGACGAATCACCACGCGGCCCGAGTCAGCGTTGAGGATGGCGGCGTAGGCAACGGCCGAAGTGGACAGAGCGGGCGCGTTTGCCGGCATGGCGATCGTGCCGGTCACCTGTGCCGGGTTGCCGTGGTTTGGCGCGATGAGCTGGACAGTCAAGCCCTCGGTCGGACCGCCGGTGATGGTCGGCACGGGCGCCTTGTTCTGCCACTCACTGATGCCGTCTACGACCGATGCGTGGATCGCGTACGCGTGTGACTGATTGACCTGGCCGTCCTCGAACGGAACCGAGAACGGGATCGCGCCGCTCGCATCACCCACCGGAGCATCGATGCGCTGCTGGCCGATGATCGTGCCGGCGCCGTCGGGCGAGCGGTCGGTGAGTGTGATCACGGCCACTGCCGTCGGCGACAGCGCGACGTTGTCCTTGAAAGTGAGGACGCCAGAGACTGACTGGACCTCGGCGCGGGTTGGACCGACTAGCAGGACCATGAGACTTACGACGCTGAGCGCCACCGCGGCGACTCCACGGACTCCGGAACGACGCACGAGTTGACCTCCAGTGACGACCACGGCATCCCCCCGGGCCTGAAATCTAGACGACACGCCTCACAGCGACCAGCGTGCCGACCGTACTGTCTACCGAAGGACCGGCCGTTGCGTCGTCCACATTGGGCGAAAGGACCTCGCCGCCCGATAATCGGGTTGTGGTGACCAAGCAAGATCCGGCAGCCCGAGCGGCGGAGCTGCGCGAGAAGATAAATCGCGCCAATCACGCCTACTACGAGCAGGACGCGCCTGAGATTCCGGATGCCGAGTGGGACGCGATGTTCCACGAGCTGGTCCAGCTCGAGGAGGACCACCCCGAGCTGCGAACACCCGATTCGCCCACGCTGCGGGTGGGCGGCGCTCCGAACGTCCAGCTGGCCGAGGTGCGCCACTCGTCGCCGATGGGCTCACTCAACAACGCCTTCTCGTTCGAGGAGGTTGCCGCGTTCGACGCTCGCGTGCGGCGTCTGCTGGGCTTGACTGACGAACAGCCGGGCGACGTGCGCTACGTCACCGAACTGAAGATCGACGGCCTGGCGATCAGCCTTCGCTATCGCGGCGGCCGGTTCGTCCAGGGCGCGACGCGTGGCGACGGCACGACCGGCGAGGACGTCACGGCCAACCTGCGCACGATCGAATCGATCCCCAAGAAGCTGGCCGAGCCGGTCGACCTCGAGGTGCGTGGCGAGGTGTTCATGCCCAAGGCCGAGTTCGCGCGCATCAACGCCGAGCGCGAGGAGGCCGGCCTGCCGCTGTACGCCAACCCGCGCAACAGCGGCGCCGGCTCACTGCGTCAGATCGACCCGCAGGTGACCGCCAGCCGGCGCCTGGCAGCGTGGTTCTACGTCCTGGTCGAGGAAGGTGCCGCGACGAGTCAATCGGAGGCGCTTGCGCGGATGGAGGCGCTCGGCTTCCCGGTCGAGCCCAACCACGTCGGCGATCTCGATGTCGAAGGGGTGACTGCCTTCATCGACCGCTGGAACGAGCCGCGCCATGACCTGCCCTACGGAACGGATGGCGTGGTGCTGAAGGTCGACTCGTTCGAGCTGCAGCGTCGCCTGGGCATGGTCTCGCGCGCGCCGCGCTGGGCGATCGCATACAAGTACCCGCCAGAACAGGTCGAGACCGTGATCGAGGACATCGTCCCGTATGTGGGACGGACCGGGACGCTCACGCCCGTGGCCCACTTGACCCCCGTCGTCGTGGCCGGGTCGACCGTCGCCCGCGCCACGCTGCACAACCTCGACGAGGTGCGCCGCAAGGACGTGCGCATCGGCGACCACATTGTGCTCCACAAGGCGGGCGACGTGATCCCCGAGATCGTCCGCCCGATCCTCGAGAAGCGAACGGGCAAGGAACGCGAATACGAGATGCCCGCCAAGTGCCCGGTGTGCGGAACGGCGATCGCGCGCGATCCCGACACCGTCCGCCACTACTGCCCCAATCTCGCGTGCCCGGCGCGGGTTGGGCAGGAGTTCGAGCATTTTGTCGGTCGCAGCGGGATGGACATCGAGGGTGCCGGCTGGAAGGTCCTCTCGCAGCTGCTCGACCGCGGACTGGTCAAGCAGCGTGGCGACTTCTTCAGGTTGAGCGTCGAGGATCTCGAGTCGCTCGATCGGTTCGCGCGCAAGAGCGCGGAGAACCTGCACGCCTCGATCCAGCGAGCGCGGGTGCGGCCGATGTTCCGGATCATCAACGGCCTGGGCATCCCGCAGGTCGGCGGCCAGACGGCGATCGACATGTCGACCTGGGTCGCACAGACGTGGCCGCCCGGTGATGACGAGCCGATGGGCGGCAAGGACGGCTGGTTCGCGCGCATCGCCGACGAGCTGCGCAACACGCCGGCTGGCGAGTTCGAGCGTATCCCGGGTGTCGGGCCGACGGTCGCCACGAGCCTCGGCGGCTGGTTCTCAGATCCTGCCACGGCCGGCGTGCTCGACGACCTGGTCGCGGCCGGCGTCGAGCCAGAGCGACCAGCCGCACAGGTGCTGGCCAGCGGAGACGGGCCGCTGACCGGCAAGACGGTGGTCGTTACCGGCACGCTGGAGGGGTTCGACCGGCAGAGCGCGGAGGAGGCGATCCGTGCCGCGGGCGGCAAGTCGTCCGGCTCTGTGAGCAAGAAGACGCACTACCTGGTGGCCGGGGAGAACGCAGGTTCGAAGCTGGCCAAGGCGCAGGAGCTCGGCGTGCCTGTCCTCGACGAGGACTCCTTTCGCGCTCTGCTGGCCGAGAAGGAACCCGGATGAAGCACTTCACGCTCGCATCGCTGGCGAGCGGCAGGCGCCCGTACGACGAGTTCATCCGTTCCGACAACATGTCGGCCGGCCTTTACGTTCTGCCCGCGGGTGGCGTCGATGACCAGTCGCCACACGCCGAAGACGAGATCTACGTCGTCGTGTCAGGAAAGGCGCGCTTCACCAGCGGCGAGCAGACCGTCGACGTCGCGACGGGCGACACGATATTCGTGCCTGCTCACGAGCGACACCGATTCCACGATATCGCCGAGCGGCTCGAGCTGATCGTCGTCTTCGCCCCGCCTGAAACGAGCTGAGCTGGCGACCGGCAGCGGCGGCTTGGAAGGTACTGGTACCATCTCCGCGGCCCACGGCCGTCGGCCGTTTCGAGCGCACCCTCGACCATCGCCATGCCGCGATGGGGTGACCCGTTAATGACCGAGCGCGGCGTGCGCGGCCGGTCCGGGGGTAACGGTGTCGGTGCGGACTCATCTGGAGGCACGAAACGTGCGCAACTCTCTTCGGCTCGCCCTGGGTGGGGCGGTTCTGCTTACGCTCGCAATGAGCGGTGTGGCCCAGGCGGCCCACTATTCGCTGTTCGGTGACGCATCGATCGTCACCGGCGGCAATCCCGGCAACGCGGCTCAGCTGCGGTCCGACGTCACTGTCGCGCCCGGCTACGGCGGCGTAGATGTATCGCCGGCCGACCCGATCGCGTGGTCGGATCTCGGCACTCTCAGCTACGACTTCAACGTGACCAACGACAGCTGTGGCGGTGGTTCGCCCCGCTTCGTGCTCGGAATCGACACCAACGGGGACGGCAGCTCCGATGGTGAGGTCGTGGTCCACGCTGGTCCATCGCCGACCTTCACCGGCTGCGCTGCCGGCTGGCAGTCAACCGGCAACCTGATTGGCAACAACGACGCCGGTCGATACGACTACTCGTTCATCGGTGGCAGCCCGTTCAGCACTTACAGCGCGGCACCTGCCAGCGTTCAGAACGGCTCTGTTGTCGAGGCGTACATCGTGGTCGACAGCTCGTGGTCCGTGCCCGCGACGGGCGGCGACGGCGAGGTGACGATCCTGGTCGACAACATCAACGTTGATAGCCACCTGACCACGTTCGAACCCAACGTCCCGTCGTCCAAGGACGACTGCAAGAACGGTGGCTGGATGAGCCTCGAGCGGGCCGACTCCACCACGTTCAAGAACCAGGGCGACTGCATCCAGTACTTCAACACCGGCAAGTAACAGCCGGCAAATCGGCCGGTGCACGCCGCCGGCCGGAAGGTAGGAAGCCGTCCCGTTTCGGGGCGGCTTCTTCATTTCCTGCAGAGGGGCAATACGACCTTGCCTGGCGGGATGCCTCGCTCAAACCGGTGCTCGCATATCCTTCGGCCGTGGCAACGCTTTCACGCAAGGACGTCGAGCACGTCGCACACCTGGCCCGTCTTGGCCTGACCGATGACGAGATGGCCCGGCTCGAGGGTCAGCTCAACCACATACTCGATCAGTACGCCGTGCTGGCCGAGCTCGATACCGATCACATAGCGCCAACGGCGCAGACCATCGAGCTTGAGAACATCCTGCGCGACGACGAGGTCCGTCCGAGTCTTCCCGTGGACAGGATCCTCGACCTGGCACCGGAGGCCAATCGTCCGTACTTCGTGGTGCCGCCAATCCTCGGCGAGCACGGCAACTGACGACCGACTGGTTGTCCGACCAATGACCGACCTGACTCGTCTGCACGCCCACGAGATGGCCACCGGCCTTCGACGCGGTGATTTCAGTGCGCGCGACCTGGCGGTGGCGCATCTCGACCGAATCGAGGAGACGGACCGTCCGTTGCATGCCTGGCACTGGCGCGACCGCGACGGCGCCTTGCAGCAAGCTGAAGACGCCGACTACCAGTTGCATCT
>DASQLS010000223.1:0-8635 GCA_035629915.1 Candidatus Limnocylindrales bacterium
TACGTAGTCTTCGTCGGTCAGGCCCGCAACCGGACCCCAAGCCGTGACGACAGAAGGCAGCGGCTGACATGCGTTGTCGAGCATGACCGGCCACGCGAGGCTCACCAGTGCTTCCCGTTCGCCGATAGTTGCATCGGTCGATGGAACTCCCCTATCCGTCGCGATCGAGCAGCCCCTCACGATGCCAGTGCGATCGACAAACGTGGCGATGTCATCGCCGCACTCGTGGTTGACCACTCCTGGCGGCCAGTGCGACGTGGGGTCGGCCAACTCGACCTGATTGTTGGCCGGAATGTCGGTCTTGAGGTCAAGCACGATGGTGTGATGGACCAGCGGCTGGCGGCAAAGCCGCGTTCCGTCATCCAATTCCGCGCCCAGGTGCTGTCCGTCGGGCCGAGGGCCCATCGTTAGCAACCAAACCGGAAAAGCCCTGTCCTGGTTGGGGTACGCGTCGGACAACGTCCAACCGACTGCGGCGTCACACGGGGTGCCGCTCCAATCGATCTGCAGTAAGTCCGTGTCTCCGCCGGGGTTCGTGACACGCGGACTCTGGTCCTCGGCCAGGCCTTCCCCTTCGACGGTGGTGCATGAGTTGACTACCCCCGTGACATCGACCACGACCGCGCCGATTTCGGCGACCGGATCGCTGCACTCGATCACCGGCTCGCTTGAAGTTGGCCGGACTGTTGGCGGGGTGTTGGCGGCCTCGATAAGGCTCGCTTCAATGCTCTCCGCGTGAATCGGGCGGCTGAAGCTGATCTGAATGGATGACGAGGCCGGGCCAGCTTCCTGACAGGTGGACGATGGCACCGCGATCAGCTCGTAGCCGTCGGCCGATTCACGGAACGTAAACACGTTCTCTACGTCGCAAGATGTCGACGCCCACATCACGTAAAGGTCGTTGTCAGTAACGTTGTGAACGCTGATTGCGCCGACTAGGTCTTCCGCGATGACGTAGTCGGGCTGGTTGCAGTTAGTTACCAGACCGGTCTCGTCGATGAGAGTCGGCACCGAACCCGCGAACGTGGGCGACCCGGGCGGCAACGGAGGTCCTACGCACTCGAATCGTGCGCCGATAGGCTCCGTAGTCTGATTCGCAATCGGGGACGGTGATCCCTCGGCCGCGACGCGGACGGGTGCCGAAACTGCGACTTGCGAGGCATCGATCGTTCCATCGTGGATTTCGAGAACGACGCCGTAGTGAACGAGTACTAAAAGGGAAGACCTATCCGGCAATCGGGACTGAAGTGCAAAGCCGTTGTCCGTTCGAGACAAGGTGAAGCGAGCCGCGACATCGCTGAGTGAACCGGACCAATTGATCCTGAGGCGCGACTGATCGCCGTCTGGGTTGGCTACTGGCGGCCTCCAAGAAAGGGGATCTCCCGACGGTTGCAGATCGCTGCAGGTGATGCGAAGCCCCGTCTCGTTGACGACGACCGGCTGGCCATACTGCCCCCCGTTCGGAAGCTCACACATGACCTCGGAAGCGACTCCCTGAGATCCGGCGGGATTGCCGCTCGCCGTGGACGAAGGCGATGGGCTGAGGCTTGGCAAGGTCGCGACGACGAGCACGACGATCGCGACAGTAGCGGCCAGGCCACCGATCGGCGCGAGTCTGAGCGAGCTGCGCGCGGTCGCTGGTTCGACGAGGGTGGGACGGATCGCCGCAACTAGGTGCTCGTCGGGCGCGCCCGCGCGGGAGCGTCGTTCGAGCTCGGACCGGAGCTGGTCGTCGTTCATCAGTCGGCCAGCTCGGCGGCGAGTGCGGCTCGGGCGCGCGAGAGGCGCCATTTGACGGTGCCGGTCGGGATACCCAGCCACGCACCGATCTCGCGCACGCCATAACCGTGCAGGTGGTGGAGCACCAGGATCGAGCGCTGGTCGACAGACAGTCGGTTGAACGCAGCATCAAAGTCGGTCGAATCGTGCGATTCGGAGGCCAATGAAGCGACGGGCGCCTCGGTGGGAGAGTCGGGAATCGGAACCTCGCGGACGCGTCGGCGGTGGCGCAGCGCCATCCGACACTCGTTGATCAGGATGCGGCCGATCCACGCATCGAAGCGGTCGACGTCGCGCAAGCGACCGAACTGCCGCCACGACGCGACAAACGTTTCCTGCGTCGCGTCGCGTGCGTCAGCCTCGTTGCCCAGGATCGCCAGGGCAGTCCGAAAGAGCGGCTCACCCTTCGCTGCGACGATCAATTCGAATGCCTCCCGATCACCTGAACGCGCGCGAACCAAGAGGTCGCGTTCCATTCACTCCCCTCGTGCGTTTGCGCGTTCTGATGAATTGATGCCGGCGAAAGGCGTTTGGTTGGCCCGCCGATGAGGCGAATTCAGGCTAGTGCGAAAATCGAGTCATGGCGCGCTACTTCGCGATCGATGAAGCCAACGAGCGGGTAAACGAGGTTCGACCGCTGCTCCAGCAGCTGCGCGACGATCGGAACCGAGTGGCAGAGCTTCAGCGTGAGTTGGAGCGCAGCCGCGAGACGAACGGTTCGTCGGAGCACGCCGAGCAGGTGGCCGATCAGGAGCAGGAGGTCCGCGACACGGTGCGCCGGATGCAGCGGACTGTTCAGGACATCGACGATTTGGGCATCACGTTGCGCGACATCCAGTCGGGACTGATCGACTTTCCGGCACTCGCCATGGGCCGACCCATCTGGCTCTGTTGGCGCCTGGGCGAAGGCGACATCGAGTGGTGGCACGAGACGAACGTGGGTTTCGACGGCCGCCAGCCGTTGAGCGAGCTCAGCTAGACGGCGTAGTCGTCCTCGGGCGGGGCGCGGAAGCGGCCGCGGGAGATCCACTCGAAGAAGCGGAAGCTCTCGCGCTTGTGCGAGTACATCCAGGCGATGATGATGAGGATCACGAAGTTGCCGCCTGCCGCGGACGCGGCAACGATGTAGCCGAGCTGCTGGCCGATCTCGCCCTCGATCCCCAACGCGGGCACCGTCACGCCGAACAGCCCGACCCGGAAGAACGGTGGCTGCGGAGCGAGATCGGCGCGGAAGATCGTGGTCAGCTGGTCGGTACCGTTGGTGCCGCCAACATAGAACGCGTACTGACCGACGGCGGCAAGGGCACCGCCCGCGACTGGCGCGGGCAGGTTCGTCGAGGGGAGCTCGATCCACTCGTCGATCGTGCCCTCGGCGGAATCGGGAACGACGAAATAGTTGGTCGCGACGGTCGCGCCATCCGCCCCGAAGCCGCCGATGGCATAGATGGCGCCCGAGTTGACGAACGACGAATGGTCGGCACGCGGCGCGGGTAGCACCGCCGAAGCCGACTGGCCCGTTGACACTCCCCAGCCATACGGCCGCTCGGTGTCCGGGTTGATCGCCGGATCTCCGTGGGTGTCGAGCTCGAGGTAATAAACGAGGTCGGTGGTGCCGTTCGGGCCCTCACCACCGAGGACGTAAACGGCGCCGCCCGTGCTGACGGCCGTGCCCTTGGCACGCGGCTCAGGAAGCGGCAACTCGGTGACCTCGGTCCAGGCGCCGAGCACGGGCTGACCTTCCTCGGGGAAGTCAGAGCGATAGACCGTGTTCGAGAGCCCGTCAGCGGTCAAGCCACCGAACAGGTACAGCCCACCACCGGTGGAGACGCCAACGGCATCAGTGACTGCGACCGGCAGGGTCAGGACGTCGGCCGGCTGCCAGCCGGTCAGCACGCCTTCGTCGACCACTCCCTGAAAGACGGTGTCGGTTGGCTCTCCATCCGGGCCCGTGCCGCCGATGACGTAGGGAACGCTGCTGAGATTGAGTACGGCCGCATCGGCACGCGCCTCGGGCAGAGGCGGACCTTCCTGCCATACGGACAGATTGCCCGTCTCGGAAACGACGGTCGTGAGCACGCTTTCCGTTGGCCCTTCGGCCGTCGCGCCACCCACGATGTAGAGGTTCTCGCCAGAGGTGAACACCCCGGCGCTGCTGCGCCCCTCGGGCAGGCTCAGCTCGGGTGGATTCTGGTCCCACGGGATGACTGCGCCGAGCGGCACCGGACAGGGCAGCGTCTTGTTCTCCGGAGGACACAGGTTGACCGGACTGATCGCGTTGTAGCCGAGGTCGATCGTCGGCGAGACGGTGAAGTAGTAGGCGCGGTCAGGGACGTATCCGGTCAGGAAGATGATCAGCATGAACCAGAACGTGGCCTTGAGCGTTGCCCAGGTCCAGCCGTCCGCATCCAGAAGGCCGAACACGGTGCGCCGCTTGACAGCCCCCGGCGGTAGCGCGTACTGGGCCATCTAGGGCAGCGGGATAGGTGAGGTCGAGGGCGACACTGACGGCTGGGTAGTGACGGCCGGCGAGGCTCCCTCAGATGGAGCGGGCGAGCCACTCGGTGAAGCCCCGGGCGAGGCGGCGGCCGACGGATCCGGTGACGCCGAGCCACCTGCGGCTCCGAACACGAAGTCGCCGTGCATCGTCGGGTAGTGACCGGGCACAGTGCATGCGAACTGCGCCTGGTCGGGCGTGTCCGTGAACGAATAGGTGAAGGTCTGAGTCCCCTGGACGAACGTCGGTACGCCCGGCAAATCGTTGTCTTCCGGCGCAGCCTCCAGGTCGGCCGCAGCGCCGATGTGCATGTTGTGCGGGATCTCGGTCTCGTTGATGACGTGGATCTCGATCGTCTCGCCCTCGACGACGCTGATCGAGGTGATCTGATCACCGGTCTCCGGGTCGACCCACTGCGGAGCGCTCGGGCCGGTCTCGACCTCGATCACTCGCGGGCTATCCGCCGTCCCCGGGCTCTCGACGGGCTCGAACGAGCCACTCGGAGCTTCAGGGCTATCCGGCTGGCTCCAGCATGCCGGCACCGGTGTCGCGTCCGGCGGCGGCGAGTAGTTCGGGTCGCGCCAGCCCTGGACGGTGACCGGCGGCGGAATCGTCGCTGGTGCTTCCACATGGAGCGGCTGGTAGACGAACGTGGTGTCGGAGCTGGCCACGATCCAGCGGACGATGTCCTCTACTTCCTTGTAGTTGAGAGGGCCCTTGGGATCGAGCCACGCCGGCATGACGCTGTCCGGATTGCCGCACACGTAGCGGCCACCCACCTCGAGCACGGTGTGGATGTAGTCAGGGTTGAGATGGCCCGTGCCGGGCAAGCCCTGCTGGGTCACGGCGTTGTACAGCTTGCCCTGGTCGTTCAGGATCGGGCCTACTCCGCCCTGCCCCTCGTTGCCGTGGCATCGCGCGCAGTTGGCCAGGTAGAGCGCGTAGCCGCGCGACACGTCGAGCACCTGCTGCGACTCGGCCTGTGCCTCCATTCGACCCTCCATCCCGAGCACCGGCAGGCCGATGTCGTACAGCCAGTAGAGCGGGATGAAGAGGACCACCAGCAGGACACCCAGGAACGCGATCATGCGCGCGTTGTGACTCTGGCGAACGACCTGGGCAGCTCGCTCCTCGGTCAGTCCAACGGTGTGTGCCTGCTCGCCCGCGTCAAATCGCCGGGCAGGTGACGACGACGGCTGTGGAAGCGTCGGCTCGCGCGGCGTTACCGCGCCGGCTGCATCCTCCGGCCGCGGCTCGAGCTCGCGACCGGTCCGCTCGTCGGTCATATGCAGCCCTGGGGCGAGCGCGGCGGGATCAATCCGGGCTGGCCCAGAGCGACCGGCAGGGCACCGAGCGTGACGCGTGAGGTGTCAACTGTCAGTACGCCACTGGCAACGGAATGCGCGAAGAGATCCATGCTCCGCGGCGCTGGACCGAGCTCCTTGACCTTGGTCCCGAGGCGGTCGTAGCGCGATCCGTGACACGGGCACTCGAACCAGTAGTTGGTGGTGCAGAAGTTGGGCTTGCAACCCAGGTGCGGGCAGCGTTGGTAGAGCGTCCGAACGTTCGTGGCGGTGCCCTCGCCGTCGGGGCTGTCGCCATCGGCGAAACCGCGTGCCGCGTCGATCAGCTGGACGTAGGTGCGCGCCTGAGAGAAATACGCCGGCGCGCCGTCCGAGAGGCTTACGCCCTGGATGGCCGGACTGCCCGACACGACCTCGAAGTCGCCGAGCACGAGCTCGCCGCCGAAGCCGCGCGACAGATTGGGCCACAGAAAGCCGAGCAGGCCGCCGGTGACCTCGAGCAGCCAGAGCGCGATGCCGAAGCCGATCGAACGGCGGATCAGAGTCCGGCGTGACAGACCCGCCGGGCGACCCTTGCGCATCTCGCGCATCACGTCGCGGGTCAGAGTCGTTGGCTCCTGCCAGCGCTGGAGCTTCCAGTTACCCATTTGACTTCACCTGCGTCTGCATCACAGCGCGAACCACAGCCCGTCTTCCCATGGGATCGTGTAGGCGTAGCCGGGGCCTCGGAAAAAGGCACCGAGGAAGGTGATCACGAGACCCGACGCGCAGAACAGCGTGAACAGGACAATGCCCAGCTTGCGGTCGTTCGGGCGCGATGAGCCGCCGTCGCCGCGCGGGCCGCGGTCGATGTACGGGATGGCGCCGATGGCGATGAAGATGGTCAGGATCGGCAGCGCTCCGGCGACGGTGGGGTGGAAGTACGCCAGAAGCTCCTGGATGCCGACCAGGTACCACGGCGCCTTGGCCACGGCAGGGGTGACGTTTCCGTTTGCCAGCTCCTCGAGCGGCGCGTTCACGAAGACGCCCATCAACAGCAGGAAGACGCTCATCACCGCGGCGGCAAAGAACTCGATCGTGAGCAGATGCGGCCAGGTCATGACCGTGTCGTCCGGTTCCTTCTGAACCCGGACCACCGCATCCTGCTTGACCAGAGCGAGCAGCCGGTAAGGCTTGGCCGCCATGGGCACGCGCTGCTTGTCGATCTCCGTCGTGCGCCGCTCGGGCGGTGCGGCGGGCAACGCCGTTCGCTTGCGCTCGGTCGGCTCAGCCGGGGCGGTGGGGGCTGGCAGTCGGGACTTGGGCTCGTCAGTCATATCAGTCGTCTACAGCGGCCCGGGCCGGGCCGATAGGGCCGTCAGGCGCAAGGCGCCGACGAGCAGGCGAAACGAGCGCACCTCGGTGCGTGAGCGAGCCAGCGGAGGCGGCAACGACGCGAATGACGGTCATAGCGGCCCGGAGATGCCGCCGTCCTTGCGGATCCGCCAGAAGTGGACAGCGAGGAAGATCGCAGCCACCAGCGGCAGCAGGATGACGTGGAGCACATAGAAACGGAGCAGCGTGTTCTGGCTGACCTCGATGCCGCCGAAAATCAGCAGCTGCGACGGCCGCGACAGGAGCGGCACGTACGAGGCGATGTTGTTGCCGATGGTGATCGCCCAGAAGGCGATCTGGTCCCACGGCAGCAGGTAGCCGGTGAACGACAGGGCGATGGTGAAGAAGAGCAGCAGCGTCCCGACGACCCAGTTGAACTCACGCGGCGGCTTGTAGGCCCCGTGGTAGAAGACGCGCATCATGTGCAGGAAGACGAAGAAGACCATCAGGTGCGCCGCCCAACGGTGGATGTTGCGGGTCAGCAGCCCGAACGGAACCTCGGCCTGGATGCGCAGGATGTCGTCGTACGCGGACGTCGCCGAAGGCACGTAGAAGAACATCAGGAACACGCCGGTCACGGTCAGCACTAAGAAGAAGAAGAACGACAGGCCACCCAGACAGAAGGTGTACGCGAACTTGACCGCGTGCTGGCGGACGCGCACCGGGTGGATGTGCAGGAAGACGTTGTTCATGACCGCGTAGGCACGCGATCGTTCGTCGTTCGGGTAGGGCTGGCGGAAGAGTGAGCGGAACAGCGCCGACCGCTTGAGGGCCGTGTCTACCCGCTCGAGAAAGCTCACCGAACGTATCCTCCCGCCTCGGCGCGGTTACCAATTCCGAGCAGTCCCAGCTGGGTGTCGCGGTAGCTCTCTTTGTAGAGCCGGCCGTCGCTACTGATCTCCTGGAGCTCGAACCGCTCCATGGTAATAGCGTCATACGGGCATCGCTTCACGCACAGTGCGCAACGGATGCAACGCTCCTCGTCGAGCACCATCGCGGCGCCTTCGGACCAGCCGTAGGCGTCGACCAGCTCGGGCAGCGGCCCCTCCGATTTCATCTGGTTGATGTCGATCATGTGAATGACGCCCTCGGGGCAGACGTCGGCGCACGCGCCACACAGAACGCACCGGAACGGGTCAAACCAGATGTTGTAGTTGCACATCAGGCAACGCGTTGACTCGGTGATCGCCTGCGGCGTGGTGTAGCCGCGCTCGACCGGCGTGGTGAAGTTGACGTGCGGATCGCTCGACGGCATGCGCGCCTCGACCTGGATCATCGGCACGTGGACGCGCGGCAGGACGTCGTAGAACTCGGGCATCTCGTGGCGCCACGAGGAGACGATGCGCACGTTGGCATCGACGTCGACCTCGCGCCGGCCGGACAGGTAGCGATCGATGGCGTAGGCGCACTTCTTGCCATGGCCGGCGGCCTCGATGAGCGTCGTCGGGCCGGTCACGAAGTCGCCGCATGCGAACACGCCGCGAACGTTGGTCGCGTAGGTGCCCGGGTCGACGCGCACCCGGCCGCGGTTGATCTCGAAGCTCGACTCGACCGGCAGGAAGGTGTTGTCGGCTGCCTGGCTGACGGCCGGGATGACCGTGTCGGCGACGATCTCGAACTCGCTGCCCGGGATGGGAACCGGCGCTCGACGGCCGGTCGCGTCCGGCTCGCCGAGGCGGTTGCG
>DASQLS010000224.1:0-6591 GCA_035629915.1 Candidatus Limnocylindrales bacterium
TGCCGGAGTCGATCGCCAGTGCCAGGTGTCGGCGCAGATTGGCCAGCTGTGCGTCGCGCGGCGAGAACCCGCGGTCGTAGTCGAGGCCCGTCTCGCCCACGGCCACGACCTCCGGCCGCGCGGCCAGCTCAACGATCGTCGACCACGTTTCGTCGTCCGCATCGGCGGCGACGTGGGGATGGATGCCGGCCGAGGCATCGACCGGCTCCCGCTCGGACAGCTCGACCGCCGCGACCGACGATGCGAGGTCATAACCGGGGACGAGGATCCGCACGACGCCGGCGATCCGCGCCGCCTCGAGCACAGCCGAGCGGTCCGAGTCGAAGCGTTCCGCCTGCACGTGGCAATGCGAATCGATCAGCCGCAAGGGCGGCGGCCCGCGCAGCAGCGCCCGGAAGGGCGACTGCGGAGAATCAATTTGATGTGGCGTCCTCGTCGGCCAGCAGCTCTATGCGCGGGAACAGGATCTGCTGCGTGCCCAGCTTGCCCTCGGCGCGAGCCGCTCCCCATGTTGCCGCGTCTGCGAGCGGCGGTCCGCCGCTGCCGTTGGCGCCGTACGGCCAATCAAGGCCAAGCTGCTCGAACACGCGTCGGCCGGTGTCGGGCATGAACGGTGCCACCGTCAGTGCCACGAGTCGCAGGGCCTCGAGCAGGTCGCCGAGTGCGCCGCGCAGCCGCTGCCCGGCGTCGGCGTCGCCTTCTCGTGCCTGCTTGGCAAGCACCCACGGCTGCTCGCGGTCGACCAGGCGGTTCGCCTCGCCGACGAAGTCCCACAAGGCGGCGAGCGCATCGTGAAGCAGATATTGGTCGAGCCGATCGGAATAGGTTGTCCAAGTTCGCTGCCACGCCTGGGCGAGTGCCGATCCTTCGGTCGCGGTCGGACGCTCGCCGTCGAGAAAGCGCGTGGTCATGGTCAGCGTGCGGTTGAGCAGGTTGCCGAAGTCGTTTGCCAGATCGGCGTTATAGCGGCGCAAGAAGGAGTCGAACGATACGTCGGCGTCGCGATCGAAGGGAACCTCGCGCAGGACCATGTAGCGCACCCCGTCGATGCCGAACTTTTCGGCCATCGTGTCCGGCTCCAGGACATTGCCGCGCGTCTTGCTCATCTTTTCGCCGCGGTCGAGCATGAAGCCGTGGGCGAACACCTGTCGCGGCAGTGGCAGGCCGGCGCTCATCAGCATCGCCGGCCAGTACAGGCAATGGAAGCGGGTGATGTTCTTGCCGATGATGTGCACGTCGGCCGGCCACCAGCGTGCAAAAGCGTCCATGTCGTCCGGAAAGCCGGCCCCGGTGATGTAGTTCGTCAGCGCGTCGAACCAGACGTAGATGCGGTGCTCGGGGTCATCCGGGAATGGGATGCCCCACTGCGCCCCGGCGCGGCTGATTGAGAAGTCGCGCAGGCCCTCGCGCAGCCAGCCGAGAACCTCGTTGCGAAAGTGCTCCGGCTCGCAGAACGAGGGATTGTCGCGGTAGAGCTGCTCCAGCTTCTCCTGGTACCTGCTCAGGGCGAAGAACCAGTTCTCCTCCTCGAGCCACTGAATCTGCAGCGATGGGTGCTCCGGGCAGTGGCCATCGACCAGCTGGGCGTCCGTCTTGAACTCGTTGTCGCCCGGGCAGTACCAGCCCGCGTACACGCCCTTGTAGATGTCGCCCGCCGCCATTGCCCGGCGAACCATCTCGACCGACGCGCGCGCGTGGTCGGGGTCCGTGGTCCGGATGAATCGGTCGTAGCTGACGCCGAAGCGGTCGAAGGCGGTGCGCCAGTTCTCCGACCACGGATCGACAAGGTCGTGCGGCTGCACTCCCTGCTCATTGGCCGCTCGTTCGACGTTCGCCGAGTGCTCGTCCATGCCGGTCAGGAAGCGCGTCTCGTGGCCCAGCATGCGCCGGTGACGCACGATCGCATCGGATCCGATTGCCTCGAACAGCGAGTGGAGTGCGGGCTGACGGCTCGGATAGAAGATGGCCGTGGTGAGGTAGAAGTTGCTTGGATCGGTCATTCGGGCGGCGATGGTAGCAGTCAGGGTGTCGCCTTCCCGACACCGGCTGGGCACCCGATTGGACCTTTGGACGGTCCGACGAATTACGGCTCGCGAGTCCGCCCTGCGATCACGCCCGACCCCGGCTGAGGGCCAATATTCGCGTTGTCAACAGTCACACATCACCGAACTCGACCCGCTTCGCGGGAAGGAGAAATCGAGATGTATCAGCACCCACAGGCTCTCTCGATGAACGCCAGCTACCACCAGCAGGAAGCGCTTCGCGACGCGAACCACCGACGGCTGGTCGAGCAGGCTCACGAAGCCGAGGAAGCCCATCACACCAGCAACCCGTCGTCACTTCAGCGCCGGATGGTGGCCATGGCCGTCGCCCTCGTCACCGTTCTGGGTGTCGTCCTCCTGGCGATCTGAACCGCGACGACCCACCGTACTGGGGCTCGGTCGGGTCGTTCCTCCTAAGAAAAGCGCCGGTCCTCTCCCACGGACCGGCGCTCTTCTGTGTCTCTTATGCCTTCGGTTCGGCGCCTGCGGCTGGATCGTTGGCGACTGCTGCCAGGACGGCCTTGACCTCGAACGGCGTGAGCCCAGGGTGCTTGGACAGGATCCGCGCCACCAGGCCGCACATGTGCGGCGCCGCGAAGCTGTTGCCCGTCGCGACCGTCCGACCACCATCCTTCCAGCCGATCGGCACATCCACCCCCCAGGCACCCCACTCGACCGGTGGTGCCGGGTTGTAGAAGAAGGTCTCCGGCTCCGGGATGGCGTGTGCGGCGACCGAGAAGACCGACGAGAACGTCGACGGGTAGCTCAGGCCGGGCACGTTGTTGACCGCGCACACGAGCGCGACGTGGCGGTAATAGGCCTGGTCGACGATCTCGTGGAAGTACGGGAAGAGGCGCTCGCTCTTGGACGACAGGCTCAGGTTCATCGCCTGCACGCCATGCTCGACGGCCCATTCGAGGCCGGCCAGGAAAGCCGCGCCTTTGCCGCGCAGGTCGGATCCCAGGACGCGCACCGAGTAGATCTCGACCTCGGGCGCCAGGCCGA
This sequence comes from Candidatus Limnocylindrales bacterium, assembly GCA_035629915.1. Taxonomy (GTDB): domain Bacteria; phylum Chloroflexota; class Limnocylindria; order Limnocylindrales; family CSP1-4; genus JALYGJ01. The sequence continues at coordinate 3,048 of DASQLS010000224.1, forward strand.
CGACTATCCCGGCACACGCCGTCGCGTGGCCGTACATGTCAACTGGCTCGTCGGGAACGACCGTCGCCTCGTCGTCGACGAACTCGATCGTTACCGATTCGACCAGCCGGCCGGCGACGACCGGGTGTGAGCCTTCCACGCCGCTGTCGATGATCGCCACCTTCACGCCTTCGCCGGTTGCTCCTCCCCACGCCCAGTCACGATCGATCTGGCGCAGGCCAGTGCTGCGGATCAGCCGCTCGCGCGCATCCTCGGCGAAAGGCTCCGACCACGCCGGCAGATCGAGATCGGCCACGGCCTAGGCCGAGCGGCGGCCGCGCGAGGCATGGTCGGCCACGACCTCGAGGATCGCCGAGACGAGACGCTGCTCACGATCCGAGAGGTCACGCAGCCGCGCAACCCGATCGACCAGCTGCCAGAACGGTGAGTCCTCATCCGTGTCGAGCTCGTCGCTGGCGGCCGACACCAGCACGTCGACCTGTTCGGGCGTCAGCTGCTCGTCGCCCACGCCGGCAAGCGCCGCGCGCAGCAGCCGCGTGCTGTCGCGCTGTACGCGCGCGGCGCGTATTGCAGCGGCCGCCTGTCGGGCGAAGACCGCCAGCAGCTCCATGTCGCGCAACGAGAAGGTCGGTGACGTGTGCTTGTCGAGCACCTGGAGCACGCCGACCGTCTGTTCCTGGTCGACCAGCGGAACGGCCGCGATCGAGCGCGGCACGTAGCCCGTGCGCTCCGCCGCCGCGCGGTCGAAGCGCGGATCGGACATGACGTCGCTCAACGCCAACGGCTGCCCGGTCGAGAAGACGAAGCCGACGATCCCGCGCGACGGCGGCACCGAGAGGCCGATTGCGCCGGCGCCCTGAGCTCCGGCGGCGACCCTGAACTCGAGCCGGTCCGGATCGCGCTCGAACAGCGCGATCGACGAAGCCTCGGCCTCGAACAAGGTGACAGTTGCCTCGACGATGGTTTGGAGCAGCGCCTGTTCGGCGTCCGCGTCCAGGCGGCGGGCAACAGAAGACCGCCGCGCTGACAGGCGCAGGGCCTGCAGCGCGGCGGTAGTTTGATCGTCGGTCACGCCGACGGGTGCATCAGCGAACGGTCAAGCCGTCTTCGCGTCAGCGCTGCTTGGCGTGGCCCTCGACATCGTCGTCATCGGGCGTCGCACGCTGCTTGGCATGACCCTCGACATCGTCGTCGTCAGGGGTTGCACGCTGCTTCGCGTGGCCCTCGACATCGTCGTCATCGGGCGTCGCACGCTGCTTGGCATGACCCTCGACGTCGTCGTCGCCGTCGGGCGTCGCACGCTGCTTGGCGTGACCCTGCACGTCCTCGTCGTCCGGCTGTACGCGCTGCTTCGCATGACCCTCGACATCGTCGTCGTCGGTCGCACGCTGCTTGACGCCTTCGCCGCCCATCCGCTGGTAGACGGAGTCACCAGCGCCCGGTCGGTCCTGTCCCATTGGGTTACCTCCCTGTATTCGTTGAGGCGATCTATCGAAACCGCTGATCGGAGACTAGTCCGGCCGACCAGGAACTCAAGCGAGGATACGACACCGCAATTGTCAGATTGACGACAATTTTTCTGACGCCTCAGCGCTCGGCGCGGCGCGCGAGCTGGTCGAGATCAGCGATCACGAGGGCATCTGGCTCAATCGAGATGAGCCCTTCGTCAACCAGCTCGCTCAGCAGCCGGTTCACGCTCTGCCGCGTGCCGCCGATCATTGCCGCCAGATCGGACTGCGTGTACGGCCACGCCAGGCGGATCTGACCTCGTGCGTCGGGCTGCGCCTCGCGCGCGAGCCGAGTGAGGCGCATGGCCAAACGCCCGGCAAGATCCAGGAAGTGAAGCTCCTCGACGTGCCCTGTCAGGCGGCGCAGCTCGCGCGCCAGTCCAGCCAGCAGTGCGTCGCGCAGGCCGGGCAGCGTGTCGAGCAGCTCGACGAATGTCTGACGCGGCAGCACGAGCGTGTCCGACGCCTCGAGCGCCGACGCGGTCGCCGAGCGCGGGGCATCGTCGAGCAGCGCCAGCTCGCCGAAGAAGTCGCCCGGTCTCAGCGTGGCGATGATCGCCTCGTCGCCCTCGGCCGAGGGCAATACGATCTTGACCGCGCCCGCGGCCACGATGTGAAGTGAGTCGCCGGGATCGCCCTGGTGAAAGATGACCTCGTTGCGCCGGAACCGTCGGCGCCGCAGCCCGGTCGCGAGCGACTCGAGAATGTGCGCGTCGGCGCGCAGGAACAGGGGGCAGCGCGCGAGTGCCTCGACGGCGAACCTGTCGTCCACGGTCCTACCTCGTCAGCCCCCTGTATCGGTGGTCAGCTCGGCAGCGCCGGCGCCGCTGATGGTGCCACGATGAAAGTTGAGCAGCCCATAAGTCAAGCCGGACCCGGCACTGACGAGCTGCAAGAACTCTTCCTTGCCGAGCACCACCAATGATCCGCCACTTACGGCGGTCACGGTGGCCGTTCGCGGCACGCGCGAAAGGAGGCCGATCTCACCGAAGAACTGGCCCCGACCGAGGCGGCGCAGCACCCGCGCCGTGGGGTCTTCCGCCGCTGTTTGGGTGACCTCGACCTCGCCCTCGGCGATGACGTAGAAGTTGTCGGCCGGGTCGCCCTGACGGATGATCACCTCGTCCGGCTGCATGGCAACGATCCTCGCTGCCCGCAGCGCCGCCTCGATGCGCGCCGGCTGCAGACCGGCGAACATCTCCACCTCGGCCAGCACTCTCGCCCGTGGATCGAGGACTGGCTCGACGATCGCGTAGCGCCCTAGCAATGCCACCGCGCCGACGCCGGCGATGGCCATCACCACGCCTGATGCGACGAGCACGAACCCGGGCTGGCCGGCGCCGAGCACGGGCACGATGAATGAGCCGGCTGCGTACGCCGTCACCGACACGGTCTCGACGATGCCCAGGGCCCTCCCCCGAACGGCGTCGGGCACGATGCGTTGCAACAGCGTCGTGGCCACGATCTCGAGCACCAGCGCGCCGGTCGAGGCCACGGCGATCGCCAGCAGCGCAACGGGGAAGCTCACCACGAGACCGATCACCGCTGTGCCGGCCGCAAGCACCAACGCCCCGATCAGCAACGGCGGCCCGAGCTGCCGGCGGAGTACCAAAGAGCCGGCCACCAGCGCGCCGACGATGCCGCCGACACCGATCGCGGCGTTGAGCAGGCCCGTCCCTGCCTCACCGACCTGAAACACGTCGACCGCGAGCACGACCGTGATCACGCCGAGACCGCCGAAGACGAAGCCATCGGCGGCGTTGATAAGCGCGAGCCCGGCAATCGGGCGCGCGAGCGGCCCCAGCGCCTGCCGAACGCCGGACTTGGCCGGAGCCCCAGCTTCGTCGCCCGACTCAGAGGCAGCGGCCTGATTCGGCCGATTGGCGGGCAGCCGGAGCAGGACGATGGCCACGAAGCCGAACGTCAGCGCGTTGAGCACGAACGCAAGTTCGAGCGAGCCGAGGCCAAGCAGCAGCGCCGCGAACGCCGGCCCGATGAAGAAGGCAAGGTTGTCGAGGCTCGACCAGGCGCTGTTG
>DASQLS010000225.1:0-10372 GCA_035629915.1 Candidatus Limnocylindrales bacterium
ATTCGTTGACCAGGCGACCGTGGATTGGATGCGCGGCATGTTCGAGCGGCGCGGTCTCGAGATGCCCGACGCGAACATCAAGCAGGCGTGGCTCATCGAGGGTGGCGCGGCGCTCGCCAACGCTCACGGCACGGCGCCCGGTTGGTGGGTCGAGCGGCCCGACGGTCGCTTGATCGTCGCCCTCCCCGGGCCGCCGCGCGAGATGCGGCCAATGTGGCAGGAGCACGCTCTGCCCAGGCTGCAGGCGGGCCGGCTGGGCGTCGAGCGCGCCTCGCACACGTTGCGCCTGACGGGCGTGGGCGAGTCGGCGCTGGTGGCGCTCATCGGTGAGGACGTCCTGCGCGCAGCAAATCCGCAGGTCGCTACCTATGCCCGCGTCGACGCGGTGGATGTCGTCGTTTCCGCTTCAACGGACGGCCGATCGACGGCGCAGAGCCTGGTCGACGAAGCGGTCGACCGGCTACGCGAGCGAGTCGGCCAGTACGTCTTCGCCGAGGGCAGCCAGTCGTGGGCCGACGCCTTGGCGTTGAAGCTGTCCGGGCGGACGCTGACCGTGGTCGAGATCGGGACCGGCGGTCAGGTCGGGGCGCTGCTCGGCGGAGCCGAGTTCCTCGTTCACGCCGAGTTGGAGCGCGCCGATTCGGACCTCGGGCAACGCGCCGAAAGAGCGCGACAGGAGCGTGGCAGCGACATCGGCATGGCCGTCCGTGCGACGGAAAAGGACGGCGACACGGGCGTGACCATCGCCATCGCCAGCGCAACCGGCACGCGCAAGGTGACGCGCAGGGCGTTCCTCGGCGGTGACGAGGGAAGGCGTCGAGCGGCACTCACGGCGTGCGCGGCGCTGTGGACGATGCTCGGGCAGGAGGCGGAATGACCGAATCAGAAGCGGCCCAGCGCTCAGGTGAGGCCTGCCCGGAGTGCGGACGCCATGAGCTCGAGCTGATCAGTTATCCCGACGTCGACGCAACCGGCGTCCGGCCCTACGACGAGATCATTGGGTTTGGCGCACCCAGACGCGACCAGCCACCGGGAATTGGTTGCCGCGCCTGCGGCGCGGCGTGGCACGACCTGGCCGCGTTCCGCGCGGCGCAGACCGGCGAACAAGCGCCCACCGCCTAGCTGATGGTGATTGCCGGCGCCTGCTGAGCGGCACGAACGCTCATCCGTGCCGCGACCGTCCGGGCCAGGGTGCGCATCACCTCGGCAGCCGCTCCGGGCTCGCGCTGTGCGACGGCCGGGACGCCGGCGTCGCCACCCTGGCGAACCTTGATGTCGAGCGGGATGCCGCCGAAGTACTCGAGCTCGTTGCGCTGCGCGAATCGCTCGCCGCCGCCGCGGCCGAAGATCTCGGTCGCCTCGCCGCAATGCGGGCAGATGAAGTTGCTCATGTTCTCGACCAGGCCCATCACCGGCACGCTCATACGCCGGAACATCGCGAGTGCCTTGGCCACGTCGAGCACGGCAACGTCCTGTGGCGTGGTGACCAGCAGAGCGCCGCTGATCGGCACCGCCTGGGCGAGCGTCAGCTGGGCATCGGAAGTGCCCGGCGGCAGGTCGATCACGAGGTAGTCGAGCTCGCCCCAGTCGACGTCGCGCAAGAACTGCTGGATCGCGCCGCCCACGAGCGGGCCGCGCCACACGATCGGCTGGCCCTCGGGGACGAAGAACTGGATTGAGATGATCTTCACGCCGTAGCGCTCGAGTGGCGTGATCTTGCCGTCCGCGCTGGCGGTCGGGGCTCCCTCCACGCCGAGCATCAGCGGAACATTCGGCCCGGTGATGTCCGCGTCGAGCAGGCCGACCGTGGCACCCTCCATGGCCAGCGCGACGGCCAGGTTGGAGCTGACCGTGGTCTTGCCCACGCCGCCTTTGCCGGACGCGACGGCGATGATGTTCTTGACTCCGGGCAGCAGCTGCTGCGCCTGGGCCGGCTGAGCGCGGCGGACCATCGCGCCCCAGGTGACGGCCACCTCGTTGACGCCGATGCCGGCGAGTACGCCATGCACGTTGCGCTCGATCTCGTCCTTGAGCGGGCAGGCGGGTGTGGTCAACTCGATCTTGAGCGAGACGTCGGCCCCGTTGATGACGACGTCCTTGACCATGTTGAGCGTCACGATGTCGCGCCCGAGCTCCGGCTCCTGGACCGCTCGCAGCGCGTCGATGATGGCGGCTTCGTTCAGCATGTGGTCACTTCCTAGCTCGCCGCCTCGCCGCGCAGCTCGTCGCTGTCTGCGGCTCGGCCGGCGTGACGCTGGCGATAGTTGCGGCCCTTCATCCGGTTGCCGCACACGGCCATCGAGCACCAGCGCCCGGAGCGGTTGCGTGACGTGTCGTAGAAGGCACGCTGGCAGCTTTCGTTGGCGCAAACCTTGAGCCGCGGCCATGTGCCGGCGGCCATCGAAGCGGTGATGCTGATCAGGATCTCGCCGATCGGCCGGTCGACGCCGACGCCCTCGGCCATCAGCCGGTAGCCATCCTCGGGGTGAAGCCGTACGCCGAGGCGCACTCGTCGGGCAGCCTCGTTGAGCGTTGTCACCGCGCGCCTGTGAAGTCCCTCGCCACCGCCGACGGCGACCAGGTCATTCACCGCGCGACGCACCTCGACCAGGCGCCGGCGGTCGCTCTCGTCGTACTCGGTTCCCGGCGAAACCAGGCGTTGCTCGGCGAGCCACGCATGGATATCCGCCAGCGACGCGAACGAGTCACGCCCTGTTTGCAGGTCGACGGTGTTGAGGAACGACTGGACCAGGCCGAGCTGGCCGGGCGCGAGCGTTGGACGCGCGGATGCCACGCGGGAAGTACCTCGAAGACAAGGCTTGGGTGGTTACTCGTTGAGTCTACCGATCGCTACCCGATCCCGCCGCAGACGACACGCGGGTGATCGGACCGCTCAGCGAACCAAACGTCCGGTGGGAGCGGCTGCGCGACTGGATCGGGGGTCTTCAACCGACGATTGGACCGCTCAGCGAACCAAACGTTCCACGACGTTGACGTGTTGCTGTCAGCCGACCTGCAGCGCGGCGAGCGCCGCAGGCGCGGGCATCGAGCGTTTCGCGGGGCTGATGTATCGCTCGACCATCTCGCGCGTGCCGCCAATGGCGAGCTGCTCGAACAGGTAGCGGAGCTTGCTCTCCTGGCTGGCGATGATCTCGTCCTTGCCGGGCAGCTCCCACAGCTGGCGCTTGTAAGGGCCAAGTGCCTTCTTGCGCGTCTTGTACAGGAACTGCGTGTCGCTCTCGCCGTCCTTGCGTTCGTCGGCGGTATTGGCAATGCACCAGCCCTGCATCTCCGCCAGCAGCTCGCTCGGGAAAGCAGGGTGGTCGTAGAGCAGGTTCTGGAAGCCCGTCGCGAGGTGGATCTCGGCCGTCTCTACCAGCGGGAAGCGGTGAAACAGCTCGTCGGGGAGGGTCGAGGCGCCGTGCTGCACGGCACCGGCAAGGCCGTACTCGCGAGCCACGACCGAGAGGCGTTCGAGCGTGCCGAAATCAAGCGCGACCTCGGCGACGCCACCTCCGGGCAGCGGCACGCCGCCGTGCGAGGTGCCCGTCTGGACGCTGACCTTGGACAGCCCCGGGACGTCACCGGCCACCTCGCGGAGCTTGTCGCGATATCCGTCGAGATAGGCGCGCAGCTCCTCCTCGGTCGAGTTCTGCTTGCCGACCTCGCCTATCTCGCCGCCGATGCTGATCGTCTGGTCGGCCGGCTCGACGTGGCGGATCAGAGCCGACATCTCAGCTGCGCGCTCGACGTTGGTCCGCTGCTGCTCCTCGACGGTCGCCAGCGACAGGTCGACCAGCGTCGACGAGTCGATATCGATGTTGCCGTAGCCCACCGCCACGGCCTCGCGGATCAGGCGTCGGATTGCCTCGGTCGTCGACTCTGGATCCGCGGCGTACTTCTTGGCGTTGAACTGGTAGTGGTCACCCTGCACGAAAACCGGGCCCTGCCAGCCGGCGCCGATGCAGCCGGCGAGGACGCTGGTGATGTACTCGCCCGGCCGCTGGTAGGTGTACTCCTGCTCGCTCCGGGCGAGCTCGAAGATGATCGTCCCCGCATCGAGCGACTCGGCCGCGCGGCACATTGCGCCGGCCATGTCGAACACCTGCGTGCGGATGTTGACCGCCGGCACGGTGAAGCCCTTGACCTCGCCCCGGCCGCGCGCCATGTACAGGTCGTGGATGCTCGCTGAAGGTGAGCCGAGCTGCTGCGACGCTTCCCAGATCAGCCAGCGAGCGACCTCGATGACGTCCTTGTGCTCCTCGCTGAAGGTGGCCGACCAGACGCAGATGTCGACTCCACGCTCGCGGAAGGCCGATTCGTCGTCGATCACCAGCCGGCCCCCTTCGACGTGGGCGATCCCGGACAGCGCGTCGAGCAGCTCGCCGACCGAGGATGCGGGCACGGGGTAGGTCATCGGGGGCGACTCCTTGGAACGTGAGGACAGCCGCATCGTATGCCGGAACACCGGTGGGCGCTTCATTGCAACGAATCACCTCGGGTGGTGCAGGCACTCCTGAAATGCCCCAGCCAGCACCCTTCTCGCATGTCGGCTCGTGGCCGGGGGGCCTCGGGCCGGCACCAACCAACCTCAGGAGGAGAAGGAACGTGGGCATCATCGGTCTGTTGGTGGTGATCATCCTGGTCATCCTGCTGCTGCGGCTCTTGTAGTCGCGGTTGAGAGGAGATTTGAGATGGCTCGCGAAGTAATAGTCGAGGAGACGGTCGCTGTTGGCGGCGGAACGGACGTGGCGCGCAGCGACCTGATCAGCTGGAGCTCGATCATTGCCGGAGTCCTGACCGCCTTTGGCGTGTTCGTGCTGCTGAGCACGATCTCACTGGCGGCTGGACTCGAGGCTGACCCACCCAAGTTCGGGGAGCAGGTCGGGGCAATCCTGACCGGACTCTTTGGCGTGCTCGCTTTCGGTTTTGGTGGCTTCATCGCCGCGTGGACGGCGCATGTCGACGAGACCGAGTCGGCGATCCTGCACGGCTTCCTGACCTGGGCGCTGTTCGTCGTGGTGCTCCTGGCACTCGTCGCCATGGGCCTCGGCACGGCGCTCGGGGCGGCCGGCAACATTTTCTCTGGAGCCTTCGAGGCAACCGATCCCGAGGCCCTCAGCGATGCCGCGTGGGGCAGCGTCTTCGCGCTGATGATCGCTGTCGCGTCGACGATCCTGGGCGCCTTGATCGCAACACGCGACGAGGTTCGGGGGTTCGCCCGCCGAACCTGATCCGGTCTCTGCCCGACGAGGACCAGCCCGCTAAAGTGGCGCGGTGAGCCAACGCGTTCAGGTCCTCGTCGGCACCAAGAAGGGCGCTTTCATCATCGAAAGCGACACCGCGCGTCGGACTTGGACGACGCGCGGCCCTTTCTGCGATCTGTGGCCCATTCACCACTTCATTCGCACGTCTGACGGGACCCTCTTTGCCGGCGGCGGCAACCCGTGGTACGGCGCGACAGTCTTTCGCAGCGCCGACGATGGGAGCACCTGGACGCAATCAAGCCGCGGCATCGACTACGGCGCGGATGGCCCGAAGATGCGCTCGATCTGGCACGTCGCCCAGACCAACGGCACCCTCTATGTCGGCGCCGAGCCGGCGGGACTGTTCCGCAGCGATGACAGCGGCCAGACCTGGTTGCACGTCGCTGGCCTACGCGAACACCCGTCGCAGCCGGAGTGGGAGCCAGGCGCGGGCGGATTGATCCTGCACTCGATCGTCCCCCACCCGACGGATGCCGAGAGGCTGTGGATCGCCATATCGGCGGCCGGCACGTTCGAAACCACCGACGGCGGCCAGACCTGGGCGACGCGCAACAAGGGCGTCCGTGCCGACTTCATCCCCGGTCCCACGCCCGAATTCGGACATTGCGTCCACAAGCTGAAGCTCAACCCGGCGGAGCCCGACACGCTCTACCAGCAGAACCATTGCGGCGTCTACCGCTCCGACGACGGCGGTCGGGAATGGGTCGACCTGTCGCCCGGCCTGCCATCCGAGTTCGGATTCCCGCTTCAGATCCACCCGCACGATCCATCGACGATCTATGTGATCCCTCATGCCGGACCGGAGGACGGGCGGCAGATGGTCGAAGGCCATGCCCAGGTGTTCCGCAGTCGTGACCGCGGCGAGAGCTGGCAGCCGCTCGACAAGGGCCTGCCGCACCAGAACGCGTACCTGACTGTGCTGCGCGAAGCGATGGCAGCGGACAGCCTCGACCGCGCCGGGATCTACTTCGGGACCAGCGCCGGCCACCTTTTCGCCAGCAGCGATGAGGGCGATAGCTGGCAGATGATTGCCGACTACCTGCCGTCGATCTGGTCGGTCGAGGTCGCGGTCGTCGACGACTGAGCGTGGTTACCGTTCACCTGCCCCGTTCGCTGGTGACGCTCTTCGCCGATCCGCCGCCACGGCGGGTGGAGATCGATGCGAGCACGCTGGGCGACATGATCGCCGCGCTGGATCAGCGCTGGCCGGGCATGCACGAGCGACTGTGCGACCCGGGGCCTCGGCTGCGCGAGCACATCAACGTCTTCGTCGATGGTGAGCGCGAGCGCGATCTGGGCGCGGCACTGGCCGCCGGCGTGACAGTTCACGTCATTCCGGCAGTCGCCGGCGGCTGATCAGGAGCGCCGGGTGCGGCGATCCACGTAGTCGAGCAGGACGAACTCGCCAAGTCGCTCGGGAGTGGCAAAGAAGGCGCGGCCGCGGTTGAGCTTGGTCATGCGCTCCACGAACGCGGCCAGGGCGCGCGAGCGCTCGAGCATGAACGTGTTGATGGTTATCCCCTCGCGCGTGCAGCGAGCCACTTCGCGCATCGTCTCGCGCACCGTCTGGCGCGTGGGCGGGTAGCTGAACTCGACCTGCCCGTTCTCGAAGTGGGCGGTCGGCTCGCCGTCGGTGACGATCACGACCGAGCGATTCGCGGCGTGACTCCTGGCCAGCAGCTGTCTGGCCAGCATCAGACCGTGCTGCAGGTTCGTGCCGTATTCGTAGCCGTGCCATGACAGGCCGCTCAGCGCACCGGGCGCGATCTCCCGCGCGTAGTAGGCAAAGCCAACGACGTGCAGCTCATCGTGGGGATAGCGCGTCCGAATGAGCATGTCGAGCGCGAGGGCGACCTTCTTGGCGGCCAGGAAGCAGCCGCGCAGGAGCATCGAGCGGCTCATGTCGACCAGCAGCACCGTCGCGGCGCGGGCAGAGTCCTCGCTCTCGTACACCTCGAAGTCGCGCGGGTCGAGCCGGATCCGCGCCGGCCGCTCCCCGGGCAGCCCTCCCCGTGCCAGGCCGTTGGCCAGCGTGCGCGTCAGGTGCAGGTCGAACGGTCGGCCGAACTCGTACGCCACCGTCGCGTCGCCGCGCTCGCCGAGCGTGCCCGACGATCGGCGAGCGTGGCCACCGAACGCGTCTCGTTTCATGTTCCCGAACAGCTCGTCGAGGACACCCTGGCCTAATCGGCGGGCGCCGCGCGGCGTCAAATTGAGCTGGCCGCCGCTGCGTTCGGCGTAGCCCGCCTCCTCGAGCCGCCTGGCCAGCTCCTGGAGCCGGCGCAGGTCATCAGCTGAGTCCCGATCGAGCAGCTCGGCGAGCTCGTCGGCGTCGATCTGGTCGAGCTCCTGTGGCGAGCCAATGTCGCCCAGCTCGGCTGCCAGGCGATCGAGCCGGTTCAGGCGGCCGAGCTGCTCGAGCGCGCCGGCCAGCGATAGCTCGTCCGTGCCGCGGAACTCGTAGCGCTGGCCCAGGCCGTCGGGCAGCAGCTGGTCGAGCGTCGCGGCGAGCTGAGCGAGGTCCCAGCGCAGTCGATCGTCCTGCAGCAGCGCGTCCATCATCTCCTGCAGCTCGCGCCGCTGATCGGCGCTTAGCGACGCCATCAGCGATTGCATCGCGGCCATGCGCTGAGCGAGCTGGTCGATGATGTCGTCAAGCGTCTGAGCGCCCGGAAAGAGGCCGCCGTAGCGCGACAGGAAACCCGACACGTCCGGATCTCCGCCGGCGAGGCGATCCTGGAGCAGCGAGTTGAGCTCGCGCACCATCTCGCGGTTCGCGGCGAGCTGCTCGGGAGTGGCGTCGCGGATGGCGTCGGCGAGGCCCTCGAAGTGCGCGTCAAGGACCTGGCGGCGGAGCGTGTCCATCAGCTCGTTGAAGCGGCGCCGCGCGTCCGGCTCGAGGAAGTCGTAGTCGGACAGACCCCGGATCCGTCCGCCGAGATCGTCGGGCAAGGCAGTGAGCTGCTCCTGGCGCCGCGTGGCGAGGTCGGCGGCCAGCTCGTCGAGCGCTTCCGTGGCGCCGCTCCCCGAGGTCAGGCGGCGCTCGATGCCGCGCCGCTCCTGGGCGACGATCTCGTCCAGCTCCTGGCGCACGTCGGCCAGAACGTCGCCCAGGCGGTGTTGGGCGAGCAGGTCCTGGCGGGCCGCGGCGAGCCGGCGGAGCATCTGGTCAAGCCCGGGAATTGCGCCCCGGCCCTGCTCGTCACGCACGCCGCGGTTGAGCAGCCTCGCCAGGGCCCCATCGAGGTCGGACTCGGTCAGCAGGTCGTCCGACAGCATGTCCATCAGGCGGTCGGCGTCGATCTCGTCGAGCCGCTGCCGGCCGTCCCAGCGCGCGTAGCGATACGGGCCGCCGCCCGTCAGCCCTGGCGCGGGGCGTGGATCAGGGCTACCTCCGGTAGCGGGACCCGACACCGGAACGATCCTTGTTCAGCCGTCGGCCGAGATGCAGCCCCTCGAGCACGAACTCGACCGCCGACGCCGTGGCGGCAGCCGATTTGCCGGCCCCCAACCGACGTACCGCCTCGGGCATGCCCGGCGTCTCGCGCACCCACGCGACGTAGTCTGCCGACCGGACGGTCTCGCCGGTATCGACCACCAGTCCGGAATCGAACGCCTCGACAACCTCATCCAGATCGTCGAGGTCGACAGTTCGGTTGAAGACGTTGTGCACCGCGCGAGTAAGCAGCCGATCGACGACGCGCTCCTCGGGCGTCTCGTCGTTGAGCGTCTCGAGCTCGAGCTTGCCGGCGGTCGACGCGACCAGCGCGGGCAGGTCGCTGATGCGCGGCGCAGCCTGGTTCTCGCCCAAACGCACGGCACGTTTCACGGCATTGGCGCTGATCACCTCGAGGTTGGCGATGCTCACCCTGACGCTCACGCCCGACCGCTGGCTTACCTCTGGAGAGCGACGCGCCAGCTGTGACAGCTCGGCGATCAGCTCGAGCATGAAGTCGGGCTCAACCAGCTCCGGCAGTCCGTCGCCGTCGAGCGGCGTTCGCTCGCGCAGCATGATCTCGATCTCGTCCTCGATCGTGCGCGGGTAGTGGGTCCGGATCTGCGACCCGAGGCGGTCCTTGAGCGGCGTGATGATCCGGCCGCGGCTGGTGTAGTCCTCGGGATTGGCGCTGGCTACGACGAACAGGTCGAGCGGCAGGCGCACGGTGTAGCCGCGCACCTGGACGTCGCGCTCCTCGAGGATGTTGAGCAGGCCGACCTGGATGCGCTCGGCGAGGTCGGGCAGCTCGTTGATGGCGAAGATGCCGCGATTGGCACGCGGCACGAGGCCGTAATGGATGGTCGACTCGTCGGCGAGATAGCGGCCCTCGGCGACCTTGATCGGGTCGACCTCGCCGATCAGGTCGGCAATGGTGATATCGGGCGTGGCCAGCTTCTCGGTGTAGCGGCGGTCGCGGGCCAGCCAGGCGATCGATGTCGAGTCCCCCTCGGCAGCGACGATCTGCTGGGCGCGCGGGCTGACCGGTGCGAGCGGGTCGTCGTTCAGCTCGCCGCCGGCAACGACCGGGATGTGCTCGTCGAGCAGCGCCACCAGCAGACGCGCGAGGCGCGTCTTGGCCTGACCGCGCTCGCCCAGGAAGCACATGTCCTGGCCGGCGAGGATCGCGTTTTCGACGGCCGGGATGACCGTCTCCTCGTAGCCGATGATGCCGGCGAACACGGGCTCCTCCGACGCCAGCCGGCTAAGCAGGTTCGCGCGCAGCTCGGCCTTGACCGAGCGCGGCTGATAACCACTCTCGCGCAGCTCGCCGAGGGTCAGTGGCCGGGCTGGGTCCGTCACCGCGTCGTCATCCCAGCGTCAGTTTCGCGCATCGGCGCCGTTCGTCGCGCCAGCGGGCCTGGGGACCAGGTTGCCGAGACGCTCGCGTCGGCGACGATGCTCAGCCTCGAACTCGTCGCGCTCCATGCCCGCGCGCGTCGCCAGCTCGTCAGTGATTGCCCAATAAAAATGGTCCGGAGCGGGAGCATCCGCGCTCCACGCCGCGAGCAGCGCCGGTGGCCGGCGCTGGAGATGCCCGGCTCCGTCACGCTCGACCGGGCGAACGTAATGAGCGGCGGCGACGCGACCATCACGCAGCACGAGGACG
>DASQLS010000226.1:0-4768 GCA_035629915.1 Candidatus Limnocylindrales bacterium
CCGCTCCTCGGAATCGCGCAGCTCGGCGAGCAACCGGCGGTTGCCGATTGCGGCCGCGGCATGACCGGCGAGCGACTTGAGCAGGCTGAGCTGCTGGTCGTTGAACGCCGAGGCGCGTGAAGAGAACGCGCCAAGGACTCCGAGCGGGACCTCGTTGGCCAGCATTGGGGCCGCGGCCATCGTGCGCAGGCCGACCTTCTCGACCACCTGATCGGCGATCTGGTGGTGAGCGAAGCGGGCGTCGGCGGGGTAGTCGTCGGTGTAGACGAGCTCTCGCTTGGCGATCGCGGTCCCGAAGAGGCCCGATCCGAAGGGAAGTCGCAGCCCGCGCAGAAGCTCTCTTGCCCCGGGATCGGTTACGCCTGCGTCGAAGCCGAAGTGCAGATCGCCGCCGGCCGGGTCGACCAGGTAGACCATTGCGCCGTCGCAGTCGAGCAGTCGGGCAGCCTCGCCGACTGCCTCGATCAGCAGCTCGGCGTCCTCGTTGAGCGAATCGTGCTCAGCGGTGCTCGAAGCGGCCCCGGCCGAATCGGGAGTGCGGGTTGCCCCGCTCAGAGCATCTTGTGCTCGACCGCCCACAGTGCCGCCTGTGTTCGCGAGGCGAGCCCGAGCTTGCCCAGGATGTTGCTGACGTGGGTGCGCGCCGTCCGTTCGGTGATCGACAGCTCGGCGGCGATCTCCTTGTTGGCGGCACCGCGGCCGATCAGCCGGAGGACCTCCTGCTCGCGCGCGGTGAGTGGCTCTACCTGCGGCTCGTCGCGCCGCGCGCGCATGCGCTCCGCGAGCATCTTGGCCACGGCGGGATCCAGGTGCACCTCACCCGCGCGCGCGGCGCGGATTGCTGCCGCTACCTCGTCTGCGGCCGCGTCCTTGAGCAGGTAGCCGGACGCGCCTGCCTCGAGCGCCGCGGTGACCTTCTCTTCCTCGACGAACGAGGTGACCGCGACGATGTCCGTGTCGGGATGACTCTTGCGGATCGCCGCGATCGCCGTCAGGCCGTCGACGTTGGGCATCAACAGGTCCATCAACACGACGTCAGGGTTCAGCTCGTCGGCTCGCTGGATGGCTAACGCGCCGTCCGATGCTTCGCCGACGACCTCCATGTCGTCCTGTAGCTCGAGGAATCCGCGCAGGCCTCGACGAACCACTTCGTGGTCATCAACGAGCAGGATTCGTATGCGGGCGGTGACGTCGTCCACGACGGCATGTTAGGGCCGTGGCCGCGTCCCGGTCCGGCGTGAGGCACAAGAAGAGACCGGCGCCCGCATGACGGGCGCCGGTCGTGTCGATCGAAACGAAAGTCGGATCCGCCGACTACGGGACCTCGAACGTCACCTCGACGTAGTCGCCTTGCTTGGTCAGACAGTCGAGGTCGACGACGTCGCCCGCCTGAAGGTTGAACCCATCGGCCGACATCGTGTTGACGAACACCATGCCATTGCTGTTGGCGTGTCCAGTGACGTACATCGAGTCGGAGTCGTTGTCATCCACGACGTACATGCTGAACAGCTGATTCTTGAAACACCTGAAAGAGACATCGTCCGTCGCCTTGTTGAACGACGGATTGAAGTTCGGCACCTGGAATTCTGCGTCGCTGGCGATGTTCGAGACCAGCCAGTCGCCTACCTCGACATCGACCGCATTGCCGTTCCTGACGAAGGTCGACTCGAATTCGCCATCCCATGCATCGGCCCTGTCTTCGAACTTGGCGCGCTGGGTAGTGCCATTGCTGTCGAGCAGATAGACCTTGGCAGCCTGGCGAGGCTTTCCAATGCCCCATGCCACGTTGTTGCCCACCCAGATGCCCAGCTGTGGCGCATAGAGGAAGCGCCACTGAACGTCTCCCTGCGGGCTAACCCAGTCCACCTCGACCTCGTCGCCGCCACGGATGTCGTAGTTACCCGTGAAGTCAGTCGAGAAGCTGCCGTTGCCTGATGTCGAGCGAACGCGCTCCGTGGCGAATTGGCAGTTCCAGGTTGAGTTGCAGTCCCAGATGTAGAAGCCAACTTCGTCGTTGGGTACGGACGTTCCAGCGACCACGTCGGTCACCCGGTCGATGGTGAACTTGAGCTGCCGGGCCGTAAAGGTCCGAGACGTCGAGCCGTCGGTTGCCGATATCTGATCGCCCGCGTCGATGTCTCCCCAGAAGCAGCCGCTCCACTCGCCGTTGCCGTTAGTGGTGGTCTTGAACTTTCCCTGGAAGGACCCGTTTGCCCCCTTGAGACGCACGGTGAGCTGTGTATCTGGCGGACCCTCGCCCCACACGCAACTGTCGTTCAACTCGAAGTGAAATGTCGTGAACACCGGCTCGCCGGCCGCTGCCGGCGCCGGTAGAGCGAGCGCTCCGACCAACAGCCCGCTGACAAGAACAAGCCGCGCTCGTGATCCGGCGCGCCGCCAACCTGGAACCATTCCTACCCTCCTGATGGTTAGGGACCGAGCGTACGCGCCTCAGATTCACGGCGTGAAGCCGAAACGCACGTTGTGACTCTGGATCTCAGGCGAGGGCGGCCGGCTGCTCGAGCCACTCCCCCAGCGGCCGGACGTCGGCAATCCGGTCGGCAATCGCCGGATCGAGCGCGGCCGCGGCGGCAAGTGCCGTATCGATCGACGTCAGACAGATGATTCCCTCGGCCAGCGCTGCGCGGCGGATGGCGCCGGCGTCGCGCACAGGACGCGACTCGGGCGAGGGCGTGTTGACGACGAGCAACACGTCGCCCGATGCGATCGCGTCGAGGACCGTTCGCCCGCCGTGCGCCGCCTCGCCCAGCCGTTCGACCTGCTCGACCTCGTGTCCCAGCACGCGCAGCGAGACGGCCGTTCCGCGAGTGGCGGCCAACCGGTAGCCCGCCCTGGTCATCCGAGCCGCGAGCTCGCCCAACGAGTCCTTGTCGCGGTCGGCGATCGACAGCAACGCGACCGGTGGCGGCCCGCCGGTTGTCGCGATCGGCGGACGAAGCGAGGCGGCCACAAGTGCCTTCGCTACCGCTACTCGCGGATCGGCGTGGATCCCGATCACCTCGCCGGTCGACTGCATCGCCGGGCCCAGCGTCGGGTCGACGCCGCGCAGTTTGGCCGTCGAGAAAACGGGCGCCTTGACGGCGACGAAGTCGCGCGCCGGCAGGAGCCCTCCGTGCCAGCCCACATCGGCCAGGCGCTCGCCGAGCGCGACGCGCGTCGCGAGCTCGATCATCGGCACCCCGGTCACCTTGGACATGAACGGCACGGTTCGCGACGCGCGCGGGTTGACCTCGAGCAGGTAGACGCCGTCGTCGCGAACGATGAACTGGCCGTTGATCAGTCCACGCACGCCGATGGCCAACGCAATGCGGGTGATGGCGTCGACGACGAGCTGCTGGTCGGCGGCCGAGATCCGCTGCGGCGGGTAGACGCCGATCGAGTCCCCGGAATGGACCCCGGCACGCTCGACGTGCTCGATCAGGCCCGGGATCAGCACGTCGACGCCGTCGGTCACCGCGTCTACGTCGAGCTCCATGCCCTCGAGGTAGGCGTCGATTCTCACCGGCCGCTCATCGTCGACGGCCACGGCACGGGCGATGATCGCGGCCAGGTCCTGCGGCCCGTAGGCGAAGTCGACGGCAAGCCCGCCGATCACGAACGATGGACGGACGATGACCGGGTAGCCCACCTCATCGGCGACGGCGAGCGCCTCGTCGAGCGACGATGCCTGCCCGCCGTTTGGTTGTGGGATGCCGAGTCGCTCGACGAGCCCGGCGAAGCGCATTCGCTCCTCGGTCTGGTCGATCGCCTCGAGATCGAGGCCGCGCAGCGTCACGCCGGCGGCGTCGAGCGGCGATGCCAGGCCGAGCGGCGTCTGGCCGCCGAACTGGACGAATGCGTCGGGCATCGCGCCGTCGACCGCCTCCGCGCGCAACACCTCGATGACGCTCTCGGCGTCGAGTGACTCGAAGTAGAGCCGCGAGGATGCGTCGAAGTCGGTCGACACCGTCTCCGGATTCGAGTTGACCATGATCGCCTGGCGCCCCAGCCGGCGGAGCGAGTCGGCCGCCTGGACGGCGCAATAGTCGAACTCGATGCCCTGGCCGATACGCACCGGACCGGACCCGATTACCAGCGACGCCGGACGCTCTACGGGCGAAGCCTCGGGCGGCGAACCAGCCGCGGCGTAGGTCGAGTAGAAGTAAGGCGTCTCAGCGGCGAACTCGGCGGCCGAAGTGTCGACCATCGCGAAGCCTGGATGCAGCCCCAGCCGATCGCGCCGCGCGGCGATCTCGCCCGCGCCCATGCCGGTCAGCGTGGCAATGTCGCGATCGCCGAAGCAGGCACGCTTTGCCCCGACGAGCAGCTCGTCGTCGAGCGCCTTCCCGGCTACGCGCAACCGACGCTCGATCTCGATCAGCCGCTCGAGCTCGGCCACGAACCACGGCGCGATGCCCGTCGCGCGCTGGATCCGCTCGCCGTCGACGCCGCGCCGCAGCAGCGCGATCACCCGCCACAGCCGCGAGTCCGACGGCGCAAGAAACTGGCGCAGGTGCTCGTTCTGCTTGGTAGTCACGGAGTGACTGAATGGTCCGTCGAACTGGCTCTCGGACCGCTCGGTTGCTCCAAGTTGCCCCTCTTGGCGGTCGTTTGAGTCCGCATCTGACTCGAATCGAGGCTGAAGCGGCAGATGACGCGGTTCGCCGGACGTATCAGTCACGTGGTGACTCGACCGGGGCGTCAGGGCGTCCAAGTCGGGTGTCCAGTCGGGGTCCTCGGACAGCCAGCCTGCGCCGCTCTGCTCGAG
>DASQLS010000227.1:0-4165 GCA_035629915.1 Candidatus Limnocylindrales bacterium
CGGAGTTGCGCCAGCCGGAGCGGGAGCTGCGCGATAGCCAACGCCTCTTACCGTGGCGATGTAGCGCGGGCTGTCCGGATCATCACCGAGCTTCTCGCGCAACCGTCCCACGTGGACGTCGATGGTTCGATCGAGCACGTCAATCGACTCGTTGCCATACACGGCGTCGAGGAGCTGATCCCTGGTCAGGACACGTCCATCCGCCTCGAGAAGCACGCTCAACAGCCGAAACTCGACGCGCGTCAGCTCGACAGCGTCACCATGACGGCGCACCTCGTAGCGCGCCGGGTCGACCACCAGGTCCGCGTGGATCAGCGCCTCCGCATGAGCAGCGGGAGCTGTCGACTTGACCCGATCTTCGTCGACATCGGCGGGGCTTCGGCGCAGGATCGACTTCACACGTAATACGAGCTCAGCGGGCGAGAACGGCTTTGGCAGATAGTCGTCCGCGCCGTCCGCCAAGCCGCCCAGTCGGTCAGCAAGCGCGCCGCGGGCCGACAGGACGAGGATCGGGGGAGCGAAGCTCTGGTCGCGCACGGCACGGATCACGGCTCGTCCGTCCAACCCGGGCAGCATCAGATCGAGCACCACGAGTCGCGGATGCAGCTCGCGGATCGCATCAAGCGTGGCAACTCCGTCGCCGGCGGTCACGACCGGGAAGCCCTCGCGCTCGAGGTAGGTCCGAACGAGGCTGACGATCTTGGCATCGTCATCGACAACCAGAATGGGCCGGGTGTCGGCAAGCACGGGCATACGCTCCATCGTAAGCCGGACCGGGTTACGAACTCATGACGGCGGATCGGCCGTTATCGTCCCGTCCCGTCCCGTCCCGGGGGCCTGACCGACGACAACCCGGCTTCGAGCGACGCGACGTCAGGCTGAGGGCGTACCCTCGCTCAGACTGGCTCGTCCTTTCCGCGGCGGACCGCCTCGTACTGATCCAGCGCTCGCTTGATCTGGCGGCGTTTCGCCGCCGGGTACACCTGCGTGAAGACCACCAGGACGCATCCCGTCCAGAGCGCCAGGCCGAGGGCATACATCAGGTCGGCTATCAGCTGGATCAGGCCGGTTGATGCCCCGGTGCCAAGGTAGAAGCCGACGATGTGGGCAACCAGACCGAGCACGAAGCCGGCGATCAGGCCCTCGTACAGGAGGCGCTCGCCGAAGAGCGTTCGACGCAGTTCAGGCAGATGCGCGCCCATCCAGGCCAGCTCCTGGTCGCTGTACCCCCGGAGGGGATCGCGGTGATCAGTTTCGGTCATGGCTTACTGCTACCTGAGCACGCTCTGCTACCTCGAGTCGGTCAGGAATAGCCCGATCAGCCTCGCATCCGCGACATCGAGGTTTGAGGGCGCGGTTTCATTCTCCGGTCGCTCAGAACAGCAGCAAGCCGAGTCCCAGGGCAGTCACACCGATCGCAAGCGAGGCTGCACCTGCGAACAGAAGCCAGACCAGGCGACTTGGCGCGGTCCGACCGTCGCCCATCGATGAGAGGAAGAAGCCCGCCGGCATCAGAATGGCCGCGAGTGGAACTGCGGATCGGGCGGCAATGCCAAGCGGCCCGTCGAGCGCGGCCACGTCCGCATAGATCAGCACGACCAGACTCAGGATGACCAGCACGCCCGCGTGGGCGTGGCCGGCACGGGCGAACGCCTGCTGAAACGGGGTCAGCACGACTCGCTTGCGAAGGACCGCATACATGTACAGACCGCCCGACTCCACCAGGACGATTGTGAGCAGCAGGATCCCTGCCGTGCCGCGCGTGGCGGTCGAGATCATCAATGCTTCCATGGACCTCATACTCCACTGTGGAATGTCACGACCGAGCATGGCATATGACACAGTGTGATGTCAATCAGTTATATTCCCCAGATGGCCAGTCGTCAGTTGAATGCCACCGCCGCATCGCTGCTCGGATTTCTGCACCGCGGTCCGATGACCGGGTGGGAACTGATGCGAACCGCGGAGCAATCGATCGGCGACTTCTGGTCGCTGACTCAGAGCCAGGTCTATCGAGAGCTGGCGCAGATGGCCGACCAGGGATTGGTGACGGCCGGCGAACGCGGCCAGCGCGAACGGCGGCCATACGACCTGACGGACGCCGGGCGGGCGGCGTTCAGGGACTGGGCGCTTGAGCCGCCCGGCGAGGAAACGATCCGCTTTCCTCTACTACTCGCGCTCAACTTTGGTGCGCACATCCCGGCCGACAGGCTCGCCGCCTTCGTGGCGCATCACCGAGCAATCCACCAGGCACGCCTGACCCAGTACGAGCTCGACTCGCTGTCTCAGATCGACGATCCGTATCGAAAGGCGACGCTCGACTTTGGCCTCGCTTACGAGCGCGCCGTTCTCGGATGGTTCGACCGCCTCGAGATCTAGCGCTTTCCGGATCGCGGCAGCGGCGTGCGACGCTCGCGCTGGGCCATCTGCTTGTGCTGTCGGGTTACCGGCTCACTGGCACGGCTCTCCGCGGCGTCGATCCAGTCGGCCGATCGGTCGATCGTGCGCAGCTCGCGCAGCTTGTAGTGGACCCACAGGTACAGATCGCCAGGCGTCTTGAATGAGTAGCGCTCGCGCAGCTTGGTCGCGTCGATCGCGTTCTGGGCCGCAACCCAGCAGGTGTTGTACCAGTCCGAGGTCGCCTCGGGCATCGGGACGAACTCGCTCCGCTTGGCGCTGATCTCGTACGCGCGCGCCTCGATCAGGTCCTTTAGCTCCCAGTAGCCGGCGGGGCGCGAAAACTCGATCTGCGCCTCCGGATGGTGCTCGGCCAAACCCGTCTGTTCCATGAACTGGCGGTTCTGCTCGGTGTGGACGAGCTCCAACAGGTCGACGCCGGCATGCAGCTCGTGCGACAGGCGCAGCGCGGTCACCTCGGCATCGATGAACTCGACACCGTCTTCGCGCCCGAGCGCCACACGGTGGTGGCCGTCACTGACGAAGTACAGGCCGCTCGCCTCGTAGACGGCAATCGGCGGCATTGGCCGGTCGCCGAATGCCTGGCGCAACGAGTTCAGTCGCTGGCGCAGGTCGGCCCGCTTGCGCGGCCTGAACAGGCGGTCGAAGTCGACTGCTCGATCGACGGAGCCGACTATCTGGCTGATCGGGATCTCGCGCATGCCTACGTAGCTCTGGCCGACCACGCGCAGTCGCCCGGTGACCTCGTCGAGTGGCAGCAAAGTGTCCGTCGCGGACATGGCCAAACTATAGGCGGCGACCTACTTCGCGGTCTTGGCGAGGCCCATGTAGTGGGCGCGATCGGCGGCAGGCAGCTTCTCGATCGCGTAGCGAAGCATCACCCGCGGCATCGTCGCCGCGTGCGCGCGGAGGAACGCGGCGTGTCGCATCGGGTCCTTCTTGCCGACCTCCCGAAGCATCCAGCCGACCGCCTTCTGGACGAGATCATCCGGGTCGTTCACAAGCCACTCTGAGAGATGGAGGGCATCCTCCGTATCACCGCGGCGGATGAAGGCGAAGGTGCTCAGGATCGCCGTTCGGCGCTCCATCGGCTGCTCAGAGCGGGCGAGTTGATAGAGGACGTCGTGCGGCTTGTCGACCAGGTACTCGCCGACGACCCAGATGGCGCTCCGGTCGACCAGATCCCAGGTGTCGATCCGATCGTGCCGGCGGATATACAGGTCGAACAGCTCGCGCTTGCGATCAGCAGTCGTCTTCTTGCTGCGCGCCTGCCAGTCCATGATGCTGACGGCCCCGACGCGAACCTCGTGGACGGGACTTTCGAGCAGGCGCTCGATCTGCCCGGGCTCCATGGCCATCTCTTCCTTGGCCAGGGCGAAGATCTGGCCCATCCCGATACGTCCGTCCGCAGAGCGCAACGCCTCGAGCTTCGCCTCGAATTCCGCGGCGGTAACGTCCCTGGGCACAGCCTTCACAGGAGGATTGTGCCTGCTGCGCAGCGGCCCTACTGCCAGGTGACTGTGCGCCGCTCCGACTGAGCCTGAACATCGCCGCCGGCGGCATTGGAGATGCGCGCCTGGTAAACGACAGTGACGTTCTCGCGGCGCGCTCCACCGCCACAGCTCGAGCCGTTCTTGCACGACCAATGGATGAAGCCCGAATCGGGGTTGTAGACCTGGATGTAATACGGCGTCGATGTCACCGGCCGGTTGGATGTGGCGACGATGTTGACGCGCTCGCCATTGGC
>DASQLS010000228.1:0-4377 GCA_035629915.1 Candidatus Limnocylindrales bacterium
GGACCGCCGGCGCCAGGAAGCGGCCGTCGTCGCCGAGATTGCCGGAGGTCGGCGCACTGACCGCAGTGGGAATGTGGCCCATCTTCGGGTCAATCGGCTCGACCTCGCCTCGGTAGCGTTCGGCCGCCCGTCCGTCGAGCAGGGTCAATGTGCCGAGTCGGTCGGCCAGCTCCTCGCGGTCGATGACGTTGGCCCACTGGCGGGCTAGCTGGAGGTCGGCCGGCGCCAGGGGAGGGGCGGCGCCTGCCTCGAGGTCGTGTCCGGCGCTGGTCCACGCCTGGATGCCACCGTCGAGCACTGCGACGCGTCCACGATGGCCGAGGTTGTCGAGCATCCACCAAAGTCGGGCAGCCGTCGTCCCGCCGGCGTCGTCGTAGGCAACCACGAAGTCATCCGAGCCTATGCCGGCGAGCGCCAATCGAGCTCGGAACGAGTCCGGCTCCGGCAGTGGATGGCGACCCGGGCCGTCCGGCGCGCTCAGGTCGCCGTCGAGGTCGAGAAAGATCGCGCCGGGAATGTGCCCGCGCTCGTAGGCAGCCTGGCCGGTGCCCGGTTGCTTCAGATACCAGCGGACGTCGACGATGCGCAGCGATGGATCGCCCAGTCGAGCGGCGAGTGCGTCGGCGGTGATGAGCGTCACCAGCCGAGTATGCCAGTCAGTGCGTTGATGCCGAAACGGGCCACGGCGCGCGATAGGCCCCTGCTACGGGAGGCGCCTATAATCCTCGCGTCCCCTGGCCACCGGCCAGCGGCGGCATGTGCGTTCCGGCGTAGCTCAGTGGTAGAGCGGGCGGCTGTTAACCGCTTGGTCGTAAGTTCGAATCTTACCGCCGGAGCCAGCTCTCTCCTGGGTTGCCGGGTCCGATCACTCCCGCTAGGACGGCCAATCCGTTCGCCGATCCCGGCCAGCGCCGGCTGATCTCCTCGACCCCCAGCCGCCGTCTGACGTAGCGCATGGCGACTATTGCCACGATCACATCGTCGAGCGGACCGAGCACCGGAACGAACTCGGGGATGAGGTCGATGGGGCTCAGGATCCAGATCAGAAGGCCAACGAGCACGGCCCGCACATCGAGCGCCACGCCACGGTCGGTGATCAGATCGCGAATCAGGCGCAGCGCGTCGGGCACGACGGCGACCAGCTCGCGCGCGGGCACATCCTTCGGCCGAAGAAGCCACAGCACGATAAGCAGCGCAACCCAGAGTGCGACGAGGCCTGCGACCAGGGCGATGACGAAGCCGAGGTCCATGGCGAAGGTCAGACGCCCGGTGCGGACTCCGTGCCCAACTGATAAGCCTGCCAGGCATTGCGTGCGACGAATGCCGCCAGTCCGAATGCGACAAACGCCCCAACGGGGTGAAGTGCGGAGATGATCGCGTTGCCGCCGCTAATTGCCGGCAGCAGCGGGAAGATCAGGGTCACCACAGCCAGAGCCGCCGCCCACTGCCAATGGCGCTTTCCGGCGCGCGAGAACCAGGCAGCGACGAGGATCAGCACGGGCACGAAGTGCAGGCTGTAACCCATCACCTGATGGAGCGACCTGTACGAGCTTTCGCCGAAGTTGAACATGCCGGCCAAGAAGACCTGGGCAACCATGCCGACGAGGAACGCTGCCGACAAGACCAGATAAGCGAGACGCGCAGCTCGGATCATCGTCCTCCCTCTCTCGACGACAGCCTGGTGGGTCCCCAGATTCGGATCGCCGTGATTTTAGGCAGTTATTTGGCCGCGGTGGCTACCGAATCGCTATCTGCGGAGGCCGCGGGTTTGCGACCTGGACGAGGCCGCTGGCCAGAGCTATCTCGGCCAGCTCGACGGCGTTCGTCGCTGCTCCCTTGCGCAGGTTGTCCGACACGACCCAGAAAGCGATGCCGCGGCCTTCGGGTAGTGACGCATCGGCGCGCACGCGGCCGACGTAGATCAGGTCGCTGCCGGCGGCCAGCGTAGCGAGCGGGTAACGGTGCTCGGCCGGGTCATCGACCACCTCGACGCCCGGGATTGCCGCAAAGATCTCGCGCGCCGCCGGCGGATCGATCCGCCGCTCGGTCTCCACGTGGACGGCTTCTGAATGCGCATAGAAGACAGGCACACGCACGGCCGTGCACGAGATTGGCAGATCAGGCAAGTGCAGGATCTTGCGCGACTCGGTGACCACCTTCCATTCCTCGCGCGTGTAGCCGTTGTCCAGAAAGGTGTCGATCTCCGGCAGGGCGTTGAAAGCGATGGGATGCGGGTAGACGGTCGCCTCGATCGGCTCACCTGCGGCGTGCGCCCGGATCTGGCCCTCGAGCTCGTCGACCGCCGGTGATCCGGTGCCGGATACCGATTGATATGTGTCCACGATCACCCGTCGCAGGCCGACGGCATCACGCAGCGCGGCGAGCAACGGCGCCAGCTGCATCGTCGAGCAGTTCGGGTTGGCCACGATCCCCGAGTGCGACTCGAGGTCGTCGGCGTTGACCTGGCTGACGACGAGCGGGACGTCCTCGTCCATCCGGTAGGCATTCGAGTTGTCGATCACCAGCGCACCGCGGGCGACGGCTTCGGGCGCCAACGTGCGCGCCACGGCCGCGCTCGCGGCGAAGAGGGCAATGTCAACGCCGGCGAACGCCTCTGGCCCTGCCTTGCCGACGGCGAAGGAATGACCGTCTACCCGCAGCTCACCGTCGGCCGAGCGTGCCGACGCCAGCGCGCGGATCTCTCGCGCGGGGAACTCCCGCTCGAGCAGGACCCTGAGCATCGTCGTGCCGACCAGCCCGGTCGCACCCACGACCGCGACGACTGGCTCAACCCGCGCCATCGGCGGCCTCGAGCTCGAACGCGCGATGCAGGGCGCGCGCGGCGCCGGCCAGATGGGCCGAAGCGATCACGCACGTGATTCGGATCTCGGACGTGGAGATCATCTCGATGTTCGCGCCGGCCTCACCAAGCGCGGCGAACATGCGCGCCGGGTACGTCGGTGCGTTGTGGATGCCGGCGCCGACGATGCTCACCTTGGCCAGTCCGCGCGCCACAGTCAGATCCTGTGCGCCGATCTCCGGCAGAACCGGCGCGAGGATGTGCTGCGCCCGGTCGAGGTCTGCCTCGGGCACGATGAACGACAGGTCGGCCGTGCCGCCGTGGCCGACGTTCTGGATGATGCTGTCGATCGGGATGCCGGCCTCGGCAAGCGGCGCAAAGACGGACGCGGCCATGCCCGGCCGGTCGCCCAGGCCGATCAACGTCAGCTTCGCCAGCTGATCCTCTGTGGCGATGCCGCGCACCTTCTGCCGCGCTTCCATCTGACGTACCTCTTTGACCGTGGTGCCGGAACCGTCGCCCGTTGAGTGGCGGACGGCGATCTCGACACCGTGGATCCAGGCCAGCTCCACCGATCGTGTCTGGAGCACCTTGGCGCCCTGATGCGCCATCTCGAGCATCTCCTCGAAGCCTATCTCGGGCAGCAGCCGGGCATCGGGAACGAGGCGAGGGTCGGCGCTGTAAACCCCGTAGACGTCGGTGTATATCTCGCATCGGGCGGCACCCAGGGCGACGGCCAGCGCAACGGCGCTGGTGTCCGAACCGCCGCGGCCGAGGGTCGCGATCTCGGCTCCGGTCGAGCCCTGGAAGCCGGCGACGACGACAAGCCGCCCCGCGTCGAGCTCCTGGCGAATGCGAACCGGCTCGACCCCGGTGATGCGGGCGCGGCCGAACGTGCCGTCGGTGGTGATGCCGGCCTGTGGTCCGGTCAGGCTGATGGCTTCGACGCCGCGTTCGTGGAGCGCCATGACCAGCAGCGCGGCGCTGATGAGCTCGCCCGTTGCGAGCAGCAGGTCGAGCTCGCGTGGATCGGGCCGGCGAGCCACCTCGTTCGCCAGGGCCAACAGCTCGTCGGTGCGATCACCCATTGCCGACACGACCACGACTCGCGGCGCTCCGTCGGCGCGCTGCTCAACGAGGCGGCCTGCGACCCCGCGGATGTGCTCCGGTGTCTGCAGGCTCGAGCCGCCGTACTTGGCCACGACAGTGGCCGGTGAAACTGCTTCCGCGCTCATCGGGCGGCGAATGGTAGTCGGCTCAGGCGAGGACCATGTCGGCGAAGGTAGCCATGTCCGGTGCGACCAGGTCGGCCGTGGCCTGAGCCGGGGGAGTGGCCCCAGACCCGGACTGGCCGTGGCGTCGATCGATCCGGGCCGTTCGCCAGCCGAGAGCCTGGGCCGGGGCGTGATCGTGGTACAGGCTCTGGGCAACGTGCAGGATCCGTTCGCGCGGCCGGCCGATGGTCTCCAGGGCGACCTCGAAGTTGCGCGCAGCCGGCTTGTACGAATGTGCCTGCTCGGCCGTCACAACCCATCGAAATGGCTCACCGAGCTTGATGTTCGAGAGCGCGAACAGGT
>DASQLS010000229.1:0-8803 GCA_035629915.1 Candidatus Limnocylindrales bacterium
GATGCCCCCGAGAATTCGATCGACCAGGGCTGCCAGCAGGGCAGGCAGGCCGAAGAGCAATAGGGAGACGAGCGCCACTCGACGGAAGCTCTGGCGGAGCATGCCGAGCGCGTCGCGCACGACCTGCGAGAAGGTGAGTGGCCCCCGCCCAAGCCTGTGGCCCGGCAGGTTGGTCATGGCTCGGATAGTCGCACAGTGGATAGGCCATCCCTAAACAGTCGTTCACGTGTCGGCGCAGATCGCGCGGCGCCGGGCTGCGATCGCGCGGGCGCCCTCGTTTCGCCGCCATGTTTCGAGCCGCCTGAATATGCCTCGACCCGCTTAACGACCATCGGGATCGCGGGGCTGGACCAGAACACGCCAGTCGGCGGCCCCCTGTCGAGCGCCTCTCTCCCAGTCGGGTCGGCACATATCCAGTCGGGTCGGCACATACCTCCCCCGGATGGAGGAGTGCTCGGATCCTGTACCGCTGCGGACAGCCGGGTTGCAACGCGGGAGCAGCGTCGCGCGGCCGCTAGCATCTCTGCGTGACAGTGCTCAACGAAGAACAGGCCGCGCTGCGTGACGCGATCCGCGAGCTGGCCGACGAGAAGATCGCGCCGCGCGCGGCGCAGATCGACGCGAGCGGCGAGTTTCCGTGGGATGTAGTCGAGCTGCTCGCCCAACACGACGTGCTGGCCCTGCCTTTCCCGATCGACTATGGCGGACTGGGCGGCGACATGATCTCGACGCTCGTCGTCGTCGAAGAGCTCAGCCGGGTGTGTGCCACGAGCGGCCTCATACCGGCCGTGCAGGAGCTCGGATCGTTGCCGCTGCTCCACGGCGGCTCGGACGAACAGAAGCGACGCTGGGTGCCCGATCTGGCCGCCGGCAAGACGCTCGCCGCCTTCGCGTTGACCGAGTCGGGCGCAGGCTCGGACGCTTCGAGCGCACGCACCCGCGCGACCAGGGACGGCGACGAGTGGGTGCTCAACGGTGAGAAGCGCTTCATAAGCCAGGGCGACGTCGCCGGGATCGTCGCGGTGTTCGCCGTGACAGATACGGATGCGGCCGCGGTCAAGGCGCACCGGCACATGTCGTGCTTCTACGTCGAGCAGGGAACTCCAGGCTTCACGTCGCCGCGCGTCGAGCACAAGATGGGGATTCGCGGCTCGACGACGGCCGAGCTCGCCTTTGCCGACGCCCGAATCCCCGATGCCAATCGAGTCGGCGCTCTCGGCGACGGCTGGGATCTGGCGATGAAGACGTTCGAGCGATCGCGGCCTGGCATTGCCGCGCAGGCAGTCGGCATCGCGCAGGGCGCGCTCGACGTGGCAACGCGCTACGCCGCCGAGCGCCGCCAGTTCGGCAAGCAAATCGGCGAGCACCAGATGGTCGTCGCGATGCTGGCCGACATGGCCACGCGGACAGAGGCGGCGCGCCAGCTGCTGTGGACTGCGGCCGAACACATCGAGGCCGGCGATCCCCACGCGACGCGCTGGGCAGCGATGGCCAAGCTCTTCGCCGGCGATGCCGCGATGGCCGTCACAACGGACGCGGTGCAGGTCCTCGGTGGCTACGGCTACACGACCGAGTATCCGGTCGAGCGGATGATGCGCGATGCCAAGATCACGCAGCTGTACGAAGGCACCCAGCAGATCCAGCGCCTGATCATCGCCCGTGACCTGCTCGGCCCCCGAACCTGAGAGATTGCTGATGCCAGATCGTCCGGGGGTTGTCAGCCAGTAGGTCGATCGTTACGCTCTACGGGTCTATCCAAGGGGGAGGGATGGACCGCATCCGGCTCGTCCGCCGTGAACTGACGAGTCGGTAAATCCTGGCCACAGCGCGCCGTGTGCTCGTGCCCGGTCGGCGGTCGCAACCCTCCATAGCCGCTCCAACGTGGGCGTGTAGGAAAGAGGTGAGATGAGGCGATTCGTGGCTGCCCCACCAGAAGCTGGGACGCTGCCCATCTGCAGCGCCAGCCTGACGTTCGCCCTCGACTCGGCAAGCCCTCCGTCGGTCTGACAGCCGGCGGGCCCCAGCCCGTCCGACCGTTCTGACCGTCACCGTCGATCGCTGCACCCCGCCCCAGCGGGAATGACTCTTCGTGCGCGGTCGGCAAGATCGGCTTCCGCCGTGTTCGAAGGGAAACAAGTGTTCAAGATTCGTACTTTCGTGTCCGCGTTGGCCCTCGCCGTGGGTCTCGCGGGCGTCGGCTTCCAGATCCAGTCAGCCGCAGCAGCAGAAAGCGAGGCAGACGGAGTCGTTCAATTCGCACACCGACAGCTCAACAAGCCTTACAGGCTCGGCGCCAACGGCCTGAGCCGCTATGACTGTTCGGGCCTCGTTTATCGGACTTATGTCGAGAACGGTCTGGCGACCCGAGTTGGGGGCAACAGAACCGCGAACGGCTACTACAAGTGGTTCAAGAACCATGGCCGCCTCACGAGCAACCCGCGCAAGGGAGACCTCGTGGTGTGGGGCTATAGGGGCAAGCGCGTCAGCCATATCGGCATCTTCCGCGGCTACAGCAACGGAAAGGCCATGGCGGTCAGCGCGCTGACAAGCGGTGTCGCGGTCCACAAGGTCCACGGCATCAACAAGCCATTCCGGGCTTATCTGCGGGTGAATATCGACCGCTGGTAGACCTTCCGCTTTCTCCCCAACGGGGCCGGCACCCCTCGCCGGCCCCGTTTTTCTCTGTTCGCTAGGCTTCTGCGAGCAAAGGGAGGCCACGTGAACATCGTCGTACTGCTCAAAGCCGTGCCTGTCGTTGGCACAGAGCGCCTGGGTGGTGATCTTCTTACTGATCGATCGGTCCAACTCGAGGCGAATGGGAACGACGAGTACCTGCTCGAGAAGGCGCTCAAGCTGACCGAGACGCACGGCGGCGAGGTCAGTTTGCTGACCGTCGGACCGGCCGGCGCGACCGAGCCACTGCGCAAGGCGCTCGCGATGGGCGCCGCAAAGGCGGTGCACGTTGCCGACGACGCGATCCGCGGATCAGACATGCGGGCCACGCTGGCGATTTTGGCTGCTGCGCTGGCGAAGATGGAATTCGACCTGGTCTTCGCGGGTGCCGACACGTCAGACGGTCAGGGTGGAGTTCTCGGAGCCGCGCTCGCATCGCGACTCGGCCTGCCGTACCTGTCCTACGCGTCCGAGATCGAGCCGCTCCCCGATGGAGGGGTGCGCATCCAGCGCATCAGCGCGGCTGGATACGACGTCCTCGAGTCCCCCACACCGGCAGTCGTCATGGGTACGCAGCTCCTCGGCGCGCCGCGCTACCCGGCACTGCGCGGAATCATGCAGGCGCGCTCGAAGCCGATCGAGACATGGACGCTGGCCGAGCTCGGTCTGGATCCCGGTTCCGTCGGCGAAGCAGCCGCCACGACGCGAACGCTCGGTTCCGATAAGCCGGCCGAGCGCGCCGGCGCCACGTTCGTGCGCGAGCCGGCCGACGTAGCTGTAGCCCAGATTGTCGACTTCCTGGCAGCCCGGAGGCTCGTCTGATGGCCGAGATCTGGGCAATCGGCGAGATCGTCGATGGCGCGCCCACAAAGCTGACCCTCGAGCTCGCCACGCTGGCGCGGCAGCTCGCCGAGTCCGCCGGTGCCGAGGTACGAACAGTGCTCGTGGGGCCGGCCGCGTCAGCCGCAGCAGCCGCCGTCGCGGGCTACGGACCCGCGGTCATCGCCGTCGACACCGACGCGACGCTTTCCGATCGACCGTCGGCCGCCGTCGTGGCGCCACGCGTCGCTGCTCTCGTCTCAGAGCGCAACCCGAGCATCCTGTTCGTTGGCGCCTCTAACGACGGCAAGGACGTGGCCGGACACCTGCTCGGGCTGACCGATCTGCCGATGCTTGCCAATGGCGCGGCCGTTGAGTGGGGAGAGTCGGCGCCGCGCGTCGAGATGAGCACATTCGGTGGCAAGCTCGTGACGCAGAGCACGTTCAACGGCGAGCGCGGCATCGTCATCGTTCGACCGGGCAGCGTGACGGCCGAGCCGGCCGCCGCGCCGGGGAGCGTCGAGACCGTGACCCCGGGCAACGTCAGTGAACTGCCCCAGGTGCGGGTGACGAATCGGGTCGAGGAGGCCGGAGCCGCCGCGCCCATCGAGGAGGCGCGGATCATCGTTGGCGGCGGGCGCGGCGTCGGCACGCCCGATGGCTTCCGGCTGATCGAGGACCTCGCCGAAGCGCTGGGCGGCGCGGTTGGTGCCACCAGGGCGGTGGTCGACTCGGGATGGATCGGCTACGGCCAGCAGATCGGCCAGACGGGCAAGATAGTCAAGCCCGCCCTGTACGTGGCGTGCGGCATCAGCGGCGCGATCCAACACAAGGTCGGCGTCCAGACGGCAGGCACGATCGTGGCCATCAACCGCGACCCTGACGCGCCGATCGCCGAGTTCGCCGACCTGTTCGTCGTCGGCGACCTATTCGAGATCGTGCCCAAGCTGACGGAAGCTGTTCGGGCGCGGAAGTCAGGCTGAGGCTGACCTTGCGGAAGGGACTCCCGCGCGCGATGGCTGCGCGGCAGCTCCTGACACAGCTCGATTGAGCGGCATGGGCTGATCGAGCCGCGCCAGCAGCGGGGGAGAGCCCAGTCGGGTCCAGATCTCACGCGCTTCTTCGGCCGCGGCGGCAACCTCTGGATTGCCGCGATCGAACGCAACGGCCATGTCGGTCAACAGCAGGCCGAGGCTCAGAACAACTCCCGTGTCGCGCCAGCCGGTGGCGGCCTCGCGGTGCAGCGCCAACGCCTCGTCCATGTGGCCGTCGACGGCTTCAAGACTGCCCCGCACCTGAGTCCGCAGTAACCGGAACATTCGGCCGGGCGCCGGAATCGCCAGGAAGCGCTGCCCAGCCTCGCGCACCAGATCAGGCTCGCCCATCCACAGGGCCACGCTCACGGCCCATGCGGCCGCTTCGGCGCCTCCATGTGAGAGTTCGCTGTTCATCGCGTCGGCCAGGACCTGGTGACTCTTGTCCAACTCGCCGCGCAAAGCGAGGACCTGCCCCTCGAGCAGTTTCGCGTTTGCGCTCATGGTGGCCAGGCTAGCTTGGGCCAGCAGTGGCCGCAGTCCCTCGAGTAGGCGCTCGACTCCCTCATGGTCGCCGCGCAACGCGAGATACAGCGCATTGATTTGCCCAGCCTCGATGCGATGCCCGCCTATTTCGGTCTCGTACTGTTCCGCTATCAGCCGCTCCACTTCGGCCCACTCGCCGAGGTACAAGAGCGGCGCAGTCAGCACTCCCTGGAGGTAGGTGACCTGGCCCGGCGATCCGACCTGGCGGGCCAGGTCGAGGCCCGTCCGAAGCAGTGCGGCAGCGGAGGACATGTCCTCGTACATGAAGCCCACGGACAGATTGTTGATCGCTCGCCATTGGGTCAGGCGCAATTTGTAGCGATCGGCGAGGTCGATCGCCCCGGTGACTATGGCCATCGTTTCGTACATCCGGCCCTGGTGGTACAAGGCCAATGCGCGGTTGAGCAAGGACTCCGCGACCACGGGAATCAGCTGGCGCTGGTCAGCCTTGGTCAGCACCCGGTCCGTAATCGGGAGCGCGCGTGGGTCGCGCACGTTGGCATAGACCCGCCCGAGCTCGGATAGGAGACGGATTGCCTCTGGCTCGTCCTCGATCGACGAGGTCAGTTCAACGGCTTCCTCTAGAAGCGGCAGCGCATCCGCCGGGCGATAGACCATCTGCAGGGCGATCGAGATGCCGGTTACCGCCTCGGCCAAGCCGCGCAGGTCGCCTGCAGCGCGATACAACGCTGCTGCCTTCTCGTAGTGGTCACGCGCACGAAGGGGCGTTGCGTCCGCTGCTTCGTCACCGGCCCGGACAAAAAGCGCCGCCTGCTCAATCGGATCGGCGGTCAGGTCAATTGCGCTCAGGATGTATGTCTCAGCCAGCGGGTGCGAACCAAGGTTGGCTGCGCGATCGGCGGCGGCGCGCAGCGCGAGCCTGGATTGTCCTGCGAGCGCGTCGGCCTCGGGCCCGGGTCGAGCGTTGCGTTGGGCGGCCAGGTAGTGCTCGGCCAGGACGCCGGCGAGCTCGTCGTCGCCGCGACTTTCATACCAGCGCGCTGCGGCGAGGTGACGGGCTTTGCGCTCGTCGCGGGCAAGCTGGTTGTAGGCCACTTCACGGACGATGGCCTGCACGAAGTTGTACTGGCCGTGCTCGGGCGAGCGCGGATCGCGCTCAATCGCCAGTAGCTCGCGCCTGACCAGGTTGCCCAGCGTGGAGTGGAGGCTTTGCTCGTCAAGTCCGGCCAGCGCGCTCACGCTCTCTGCACTGAACGTATGGCCGAGCACGGCCGCGTCCTGAATCAGGGACCTGTCATGGGCGGCGAGTCCATCCAGCCGCGCGGCGACCAGGGCGGCGAGCGTCTCGGGTACCGCGATCGTGGTCAGGTCCGTCACCGGCCGATAGCTGTCTCCCTCGGCAACGACCTTTCCTTCGCTGAGCAGCATGCGGACGGTCTCGACGGCATACAGGGGCACGCCGTCGGCACGCGCGACGATCGCATCGACGAGCTGCTCGGGGAGGCCCGGAACGAGTCCGGAAAGGAGCTCGCGCATCGCGCTGTCACTCAACGGGTCGAGGACCATCGAAACGAAGCTACGCCGTCCGGCGCCCCAGTCAGTACGGCGTTCGAGGAGCTCTGGGCGGGCCAGCGTGACGACGAACAGCGGGAGGGCCCGCGTCGAGTCGATCAAATACTCGATGAAATCGACAAGGCCGCTGTCCGCCCACTGCAGGTCTTCGAATAGGAGAACCGTCGTGCCCTGCTCGGCAATGCGCTGGAAGAACGTGCGCCACGCGGCGAACAACTCGTCGCGGCCGCCGGCTGGTGACTCGCCGAGTCCGAGCAGAGCCAGCAGCGACGCCTCCAGCCGGCGCCGTTCCGCATCATCGGCCGCCCATTGCGTGGCGGCCGCGCCAACCTTCTGCCGGGTTGTCGGCTCGTCGTCGCTTTCGAGCAGCTCGCATCGGCGACGGACCATCTCGCCGAGAGCCCAGAAGGTAATTCCGTCGCCATACGACGGGCACCGGCCGGTGTGCCAGAACGTGTCTTCGACGAGCCCGTCGGTGTACTTGGAGAGTTCCCACGCAAGGCGACTCTTGCCGATACCGGCTGGGCCCATGACCGACACCAGGCGCGGTCGACGGTCACGCGCGGTCGCGTGAAACGTCTCGACGAGAAGCCGGAAGTCGTCGTCGCGTCCGACAAATGGTGCCTCGAGCAGGTCGGCGCGATTGCGCCCGCCGACTTCCGCGACGACTCGCAACGCCCGGAAAGCGGGAATGGGTGCCTGCTTGCCCTTGAGAAGCTGCGCGCCCGCGGTCTCGAACTGGATGGCCCGGCTCGCGGCGCGCTCGGTCGCCTCGTCAACCAACACCGATCCCTCGGGAGCGACTGCCTGCAGCCGGCTCGCCGTGTTCACCAGGTCGCCCGCGACCATCCCTTCGCCAGTCGCGCCGATGGTCACGGCCGCCTCGCCCGTCAGCACGGCGGCTCGAGCGCGCATGTCCGCGCCGAGTACCTGGACCGAGTCGACCAGCCCAAGTGCCGCGCGGACGGCCAGCTCAGCGTCGTTCTCCCGTGCGACGGGCGCTCCCCAGATAGCCATCACGGCGTCGCCGATGAATTTCTCGATCGTTCCGCCGTGACGGGTGATCACCTCACGGGCGACGGCGAAATATCTGGTGAGGAGCTCGCGCGTCTCCTCCGGATCGCGATCCTCGCTGAGCGTCGTAAACCCGACCAGGTCGGCGAAGAGGACGGAGACGAGCCGACGTTCGGCGGTTGGCGTGTGTAGTGCTGAATCCCCATCCCGAGGCTCACCCCCGGCGAGCGCAAACCCGCAGTTGCCGCAGAACTTCGAGTCTTGCGAGTTGTTGGCCCCGCAGTTG
Source organism: Candidatus Limnocylindrales bacterium (assembly GCA_035629915.1). Lineage (GTDB taxonomy): Bacteria > Chloroflexota > Limnocylindria > Limnocylindrales > CSP1-4 > JALYGJ01. The sequence continues at coordinate 7,906 of DASQLS010000229.1, forward strand.
GGGCACCCGCCCGCCAGGGACGTGCCGCACTCCTTGCAGAACTTGCGCCCGGGCTCGTTAGCCGTGGCGCAATTCGGGCAGATCAAGACGCCCCCCGGACACGACTCACGCTAAGAGGCTAACCGAACGCACAACAGCCCGATCGTGCGTGAAGCCATCGAGAATCAGCCGCTATGTAGTGTTAACCTGTCACCGAGCCACAAGCGGTAGTGGCTGAAGGGAGGAATCGCCTTCATGCGCTGCCCGAGCTGCGGGGAACGCGACACGCGCGTAGTTGACTCACGCGATATCGACGACGCGGCAATCCGCCGTCGCCGCGAGTGCAACCTGTGCGCGACGAGATTCACCACCTACGAGCGCATCGAAGCCGCGCGCCTGACAGTCGTGAAGAGCGACGGTAAGCGCGAGGAATTCGATCGCGACAAGCTCGCCTCCGGCCTGGCCAAGGCACTCACCCGCCGGCCGGTCGCTGACGATGCCGCCGAGAAGGCGGCCGAGGAGATCGAAACCGCCCTGCGCGCCCGCGGCTCGTCCGAGGTCCCATCAGACCTGATCGGGACGCTGGCCATGGAGAAGCTGCGCGAGCTCGACCAGATCGCCTACATCCGCTTCGCCAGCGTCTACCAGAGCTTCGAGGACATCGAACAGCTCCGCCGCGAGGTCGACACGCTGCTTGCCGAGCGCGAGGAGCTCGAGGCCGACGAAGACGGTCGCCAGCCGGGCGGGGGCGGCAGCGCCGGCGGCAAGCGATATCCCAAGCGCTGACGGCCCTCCGTCGCCCATAATCGGACCATATGGCCGTCCTCTCCGACCGTGACATTCGGGCCGCCATGCAGGCCGGCCGCGTGCGCATCGATCCGTACGACGCGGCATGCCTCCAGCCGTCGTCGGTCGACCT
>DASQLS010000230.1:0-3812 GCA_035629915.1 Candidatus Limnocylindrales bacterium
GTCGCGGCGCTCGTGGGCATCTGCTTCCAGAACCCGGCCAGCCAGCTTTCTCAGGTCGCTGACACGGTGTTCGAGGAAGTCGCTTTCGGGGCGCTGAACCTCGGCCTCGATCGACTGGAGGTTGTCAGGCGCACGACTGCCGCTCTCGAGGCGCTCGACATCGCGGCACTCGCCGAACGCGATCCGCGCCGTCTGTCCGGCGGCCAGATGCAACTCGTCGCGGTGGCGGGACTGCTCGCCATGGAGCCACGCCACCTGGTGCTCGACGAGCCGACCGCGCAGCTCGATCCGGACGGAAAGCAGCTCGTCGTCGACGCGTTGCGCAGGCTGGCCGCGAACGGCACTGGGCTGCTGATCGCCGAACACGACACGGACCTGCTGGCCGGACTCTGCACGCGCGTTGTCGCGCTCGAGGAAGGCGCCATTGCTCTGTCTGGAGCGACCAGGGATGTCCTCGCAGACGAGCGCCTCATCGACCTTGGAGTCGCGCCGCCGGCCGATGTCGGGCTCCGGCGCGAGCTCGCCGCGGCAGGGATCACGATCGAGCTGCCCTCGTGAGCAGGATCGTCTGTGCCGGGCTCGTTTTCGACTATCCCGGTGAAGTGCGGGCGCTCGACGGGATTGACCTGACCATCAGTGCCGGGGAGCGGGTCGCGATCGTCGGCCAGAACGGGTCGGGCAAGACCACCCTTGTGCGTCACTTCAACGGCCTGCTCCGGCCGACCTCCGGGAAGGTCACGGTCGGCGATCTCGACACGAGCAATACGCGCATCGCCCAGCTGGCGGCGCAGGTGGGCCTGGCGTTCCAGGATCCGGATCGGCAGATCTTCGCCAGCTCGGTCGACGGCGAAGTCTCCTTCGGCGCTCGCAACGTGGGTCGCAGCGGCAAGGCGCTCGACGAAGCCGTCGGATCCGCACTCGAGTCTGTCGGCCTGACCGGCGAGCGGAAGACGAACCCGTATGACCTTGGCTACACACGACGCAAACTGCTGACGATCGCGTCGGTGCTCGCGATGGAAACGCCAATCGTCGTTTTCGACGAGCCGACGACCGGCCAGGACGCGCACGGCGTGCGCACGATCGAGGGCATCGTCGAAACACTCGGCGCGGCCGGGCGGACCGTGGTGTGCATCAGTCACGATCTGCGCTTCGTAGCCGAGTCGTTCGAGCGTGTCGTGGTGCTGCGCGGCGGCCGCGTCATCCTCGACGGCTCGCCGGAAGTGGTGTTCGCGGAGGACAACTGGGACGCGCTCCGGTCGACCAACCTGAAGCCGCCCTATGCGGCGCGCGTGGGCGCAGGGCTCGGGCTTGGCTCGACACCCACCCAACAGTCGGTGGTCAGCGCCCTTGTCGCGCGCTAGCAAACGGATACGATGATTTGGCCGCGGCCCCCGGTCAGGGGCGTGTCTCGACTGAGGAGAGTGTCGTGATCCAGCGAATCATCGGCGGTGCGGTAGGGGCACTTGCCACCTGGCTGATCCTGGTGTGGAACAACGTCGACTCGGCACTTGCCGTCACAGCCGCTGTAGTCGGCGCGGTGGCCGCGTTCCTTTGGCCGATCATCGTCGGCTTCTTCCTGGCACGTCGCGTCAAGCAGCGCCGCCAGGACGACATCCAGGCCGAGGTCGCCCGACAGGTCGCCGAACAGAACAAGCAGGGCTGACGTTAAGCGGCCGCGGCCGGCTGTTGTCAGATCGGCCGCGGTGCCCTAGCCTGACTTTCCTGTGATCAACCCGACTCGGAGCTGTTGCTGCATCTGTAGCTAGGCGGGAGGAACCTCTCGCCCGGCGTGCGTTGCGCGCGCTCTGACCCATCGGGGGTCCTCCTTCCGCCGAATCACCGGCTTTGCGCCGAGTTTGCCGCGCCCATGGGTGCGGCCTCCCGATTCGACCGAGGTTGACCACACATGGCCGATGCCACCGTTCACTCACGATTCAGACCCAGAACCGCCGATCCCTATCGCGACCTGGATGTCATCGACGCGCGCGCGCCGCGCTTCAACCAGGTTGTGGTCGGCACCGTCTCGCTTATCGCCGTCGTGACCGGCTGGTGGCCGTTGCTCGCGCTGCTTGGCGCCCAGCTCGGCATCGGCCTGACCCTCGGGCGCCGCTGGTGTTTGCCGTGCGTGGCGTACTTCGAGCTGATCCAGCCTCGCTTTGGTGAAGGGACACTCGAGGACAGCCGTCCGCCGCGCTTCGCCAACAAGGTCGGTTTTGTTTTCCTGACGTCCGCGTCGGTCGCCTACGTGGTCGGATTCCCACTGCTAGGTGGCGCTCTCGGCGTGATCGTCGCAACGCTCGCACTGCTTGCCGCGGTGACCGGCTTCTGCGTCGGCTGCTGGATGTACAAGCTGGCCGCGCCCGTGTTTGGCGTCCACATCCGCCATTTCGAAGCCGACGCGATCTGCGTCGAGTGCTCGACCGACGCGCGCGACACCCAGGCTGGCTGCTAGACGACTCCGAGCTGGACCTCGGCGACCTGGCCGTCGCGGATTGACCAGGCGCGGACGCTCGGCTGGTCGAGCTGGGTGAGCGAGCAGATGATGTACAGGCTGTCTGGGAAGTAGGCGAGGCCCACGTCCGTCGCGGAGGGAATGGCGGGCGACGCCAGGTGCGAATGAACGATCGCCCATACCACCTCGCCGGCGTCCTCGATCTCGATCCAGACGCGCAGCTGCTCCTGCGGATCGATCATGTAGCGATACGGCGAAGCGGCCGCGTTGGTGAGGGGCAAGTACCGGATCGGCGCGCCCTCATCCGCGTGGTACCGGTCCGACACGAGCAGACCGCACGCTTCGTTGGGCACGGTTGCGCGCGCCGCGTCGATCAGCTCCTGCAGCAGCGGCGCCGTGATCGTGGCGTTGCCACCGCCGGCGTGGACGTCGGCCGTCTCGTTCTTGATTGCCTCCCACTCGGCCGGGGTCGGCAGCGGCTCTTTCACCATAGGTTGACTGACTCCACTGATTCGTCCTGGAGGTCGCGCGACCAGACATCCTCGGACAGATACTTCCAGCCGCCGTCCGCCAGCAGAGCAACGATCGTGCCGCTTTCCATCTGTTGCGCGATGCGAGTTGCCACGGCCAGGACGCCGCCCGAGGAAACGCCGGCGAAGATGCCCTCGGTTGTCGTCAGGCTGCGCAGCGCCTCGATCGAGTCGGCCGTGGTGACCAGGAAGCGGCCGTCGATCGCGCCAGCGTCGAAGATCTCGGGCACGAAGCCGTCGTCGAGCGAGCGCAGCCCCTGGACCATCTCACCCGGCATCGGCTCAGCGGCGTAGACCTTCAGCGCCGGGTTGTGCTCGCGCAGCCGCCGGCCCGCGCCCATCAGCGTGCCGCCCGTGCCGAGCCCGGCCACGAACACATCGATCTCGGGACAGTCGGCCACGATCTCGGGTCCGGTCGTCTCGTAATGCGCCCGCGGATTGGCGGGATTGGCGTATTGGTCAGCCATGACATAGCGCGGGTCCTGAGCGGCCATCGAACGGGCCATCTCGACGGCGCCGTTCGACCCGGTCTCGGCCGGTGAATCGACGATTGTGGCGCCGTAGATCTCGAGCAGCTGGCGGCGTTCGCGGGTTACGTTCGCCGGCATGACAACGGTCAGCGACCAGCCACGCAGGCGACAGATGAGCGCCAGCGAGATGCCGGTGTTGCCACTCGACGGCTCCAGCACGATCGAATCTGGCTTCAGGCGCCCGGAGCTCTCCAGGTCCGCGATCAGGTATCGAGCGACGCGGTCCTTGACCGACCCGGTCGGGTTGGCCCCCTCGAGCTTGGCCAGCAGGCGAACGTTCGGATTGGGATTGAAGCGTGA
>DASQLS010000231.1:0-2733 GCA_035629915.1 Candidatus Limnocylindrales bacterium
GACGGGCGGGGCGACAATGGGCGACCGATGAGCGACGCGCCCAGGCCACCCGAGCTGACGGCCACCCACTCGAGCCGGGGATGGCGGGTCGCTGCTGTTGTGGTGGCCGTGTCGATCGTCGGACTCGTCGTCGCTACGCGCCTGGGAGGTCCGACCCCTGAGCCCCAGCGCAGCCCGGCTGCCGCGACGGCCCTGGCGGCGGCCAGTTCGGCGCCCCCTACGTCGAGCCCGGAACCAGATCGGCCGCCAGGTCCAACCGCGATTCCCTCGCTGAGCATCGGCGGCTGGGAGGACCTTGTCACCGTGCCATCCGGAGCGCGCTACGTCGACGGAATTCCGGCAGTGATCGACGGAACGCGCGTGTTTCGGGTGCACGAAGCGCTGATCGCCCCGGTGGGCACGACGCTGATGATCGGTGGCTGGCACCTGCGACGGGACTGTGGGGAGGTGCGTCGGCGCCGCTGCGCGCTGCCGACCATCGCCGACACGCGCCTAGATGCGCCGCGCACGGGCGGGCTCGCGACAGATTGGCTGGCCATGGATCTGGGATTTGGCCGGAGCGGCGCATACGTGGTCTGGGGCAGGCTCGAGGAGGACCCGCGCTGCTCGATCAGGCGTGCCGGCGCCTGCCAGCCGCGCCTCCACGTTGGAGACCTCGTTTGGCCAATCTAGGCGTGGATCCGCTTATGCGTAGATCCGCTCAGGCGTAGATCCGCGCGCCGGTCTCGGCGTCCCAGCCGCCGGCCTGGCCAACCTTGCTCGCCAGCGGCCGACCCAGGACCCCGGCGATGAAGCGTGCCGCATCGAGCACGCCCTCGAGCAGCACGCCGTGGTCGATACCCATTCCGTCGAGCAGGTAGACGAGATCCTCGGTCGCCAGATTGCCCGCCGCCCCGGGAGCGTATGGACAGCCGCCCGTGCCGCCGGCCGACGAATCGAAGCAGCTCACGCCGTCCTCGAGCCCGGCAACTACGTTGGCCAGCGCGGTGCCGCGCGTGTCGTGGAAGTGGTAGGCGACGCGCTCGATCGGAACACCTGCATCGGTCAGCGCGCTGGTGATCGCGTGGACCTGACCGGGCACGCCGACACCGATCGTGTCACCGACACAGATCTCGTCCGCGCCAAGGTCTAGCAGCCGCAGGCTGACCTCGACCACCCGTGCGACATCCACCATGCCCGTGAATGGGCAGCCGAACGCGGTTGAGACATAGGCCCGCTTCCACCAGCCGAGCTCGGTCGCTCTCACCAGAACGGGCTCGAACGCGGCCAGCGACTCGTCGATCGTCATCCCGATGTTGCGCTGCGTGAACGCGTCGCTCGCGGCCGTGAACACGGCCAGTGCGTTGGCGCCGGCCGCCTCCGCTCGGGCCATGCCACGCATGTTCGGGACGAGGACGGGGTAGCGCGGCCCGGTGAGATCGGCGGCGCGCAGAGCCCGTACCAGCTCGTCCGCATCCGTCAATTGGGGGATGGCCCGTGGCGAGACGAAGCTCGTCGCCTCGATCTCGCGGAGTCCTGAGTCGCGCAGCAACCTGATGTACTCGAGCTTCGAATCGAGCGCGACGATGGTCGATTCGTTCTGCAGGCCATCGCGCGGCCCGACTTCGTAGATCCGGACGCTCGTGGACAGGGCCATGACTGCCGAGTCTAGGCCAGCACGACGAGCGTTTCGCCACGCCGCACCTGGCCGCCCGGCGCCACCGCGATGCTCTCGACACGTCCCGCGGCGGGGGCCGTGACGTTGTTCTCCATCTTCATCGCCTCGAGCACCATCAGCACCTGGCCGGCCTCGACGATGTCGCCCACCGCCACCCGAACGCTCAGCACGGTGCCTGGCATCGGCGCCTCGATCCCGGCAGCAGTCGCGCCGGCGTGTGACGCCGTACGAACAGCCGCTTCGACCGTCGGCGCGGAAGCCAGCTGCGCGACGATGGCCTGGCCGTCGAAATCAATGACTATTGATTCGTCCGAAACGGCGGCCCAGCTCACGCTTGCCGCGGATCGCTGTAGCGCAACCGTCCGAATCTCGTTATCGAGCTCGATCGCTACCGAGGGGGCGGAGTTGAGCCGAAACCCGAGCCTCGGGAATCTTCCGCCGAGGTGTGCCGCGAGCGCGGATGAGGCGGCGGCCCAAGCCGCGTCCGGAACGCTGGCGGGCGCCCGCCAGGTTTGGTCGATGAAGTTCGTCGAAAGGTCGCCGCCAGCCACATCCGGCTGGGCGAGTAGCCAGCGAAGGAAGCCGCGATTTGTCGTCACGCCCAGCACGCTCGTTGCGGCCAGTGCGTCGTCGAGTTGCCGGACAGCGTCGGCACGAGACTCGGCGTGAACGATGACCTTCGCCAGCAAAGGGTCGTAGCGCGTGCCGATCACATCGTCCGCACCGACGCCGGCGTCGACCCTGGTTCCTTCGGCCAGCGGCCACCTGGTCTCGATGATCTCGCCCGTGGCGGGTAGGAAATCGTGCCACGGATCCTCGGCGTAGAGGCGTGCCTCGATGGCATGGCCGGTGAGGCTGACGTCTGACTGGGCAAAGTCGAGCAGCTCGCCGGCCGCGATCGCCAGCTGGTCGGCCACCAGGTCGCGGCCGGTCAGCAGCTCGGTCACCGGGTGCTCGACCTGCAGTCGTGCGTTCACTTCGAGGAAGTAGAACTCGCCTTCCGCGGTCAGCAGGAACTCGGCCGTGCCGGCGCCGACATAGCCTGCCGCCTCAGCGAGCCTGAGCGCGGCGTCGCC
>DASQLS010000232.1:0-15475 GCA_035629915.1 Candidatus Limnocylindrales bacterium
TGGGCGCCGGTCTGATTCGCGGTCGTCTTGGCGCTCTCCGGCGTACGAGCGGTGATCGTCACGTCGTGTCCGGCCTTGATCGCCGAGTCGGCCAATGCGGTCCCGACGTTGCCTGCTCCGATGATTGCTACCTTCACGACGAGTCTCCTTGACTTTTGCTGCGAGTGGAACGATATTGCTGTCACCAATACTAGCCACGACAGTTTGCTGTTGTCAATACCATATTGGCGGAGGAATAGTTGCAGCCGACGAAGGCCAAGCACGAACGCCCTTGCGTTGGTCCACAAATCAAGCGCCTGCGAGGTGAGCGGGGGATGACCTTGAGCCAGGTCGCGGATAGCAGTGGCCTGAATGTCGGCTATCTCAGCCAGATCGAGAATGACAAGGCGCTGCCTTCGCTCGAGGCACTCTCCGCGATCGGCGGCGCGCTGGAAGTTCCGATCGCATGGTTCCTTGCCGAGTCGAGCGATCCGCCGCGTATCGTCCGCGCAGCCGATCGGCGCACCTGGGCGGGGCAATACGGCGGCGAAGTCCAGGAGATCGATGGTGGCCTGAGCCGCGAGCTGCGCATCGTCTACGCGACGATGCCAAAGGGCATGCGCACCGGCCTCCACTCACACTCGGGCGAGGAGCACCATCTGCTGCTCGCGGGCCGCCTCCGGATCCGGCAGGGAGAGCACGAGTTCGAGGTTGGCCCGGGCGACTACTTCGTCTGGGACGCGACCGTGCCCCACGACGCGGAGGTGCTGGGCACCGAGCCGGCCACCATGCTCATCATCAATCGCCGAACGCACGGTCCGGAGTTCGCCCGAGCCGGCGCGGCGGTGCCGACGACGGACGGCTAGCGAGCGCCAACCTCAGTCCGTAGTTGGGCGAGAGCCTTCTCGAGGCGAGCCTGGCGAGTCTCCGGCTTGACGGCTTCCTTGATCGGGTCGGCCAGCTCGCGCCGGCGGGAGAAGGATAGTGCGTCAAATCGGGCGCGTAGTGTGGGGTCGGCCTGGAAGGCGGAATCGAGCTCGGGGGCCAGATCGAGAACTCGTGGCGAGTCGTCGCGGGTGATCTCGACCTCGATCTCGGCTCCGATGTCCAGTCCTGCCGCCTCGCGCGTCGCCTTGTGGACACCCAGGTAGAAAGCGCCGCGATAGGGCATCGTGCTGCTCTTGTAGGCGATGCCGTTGACGGTGCCGAATACGCGCATCTGCTTCAGGCCACCCAGCGCCTGGGTCACGTCAGGCGGGATCAACGCCACCGCTCCGCCGCCGCGGGCACTCTCGATCACCGACTTGAACGCATGCTTCTCGGCCATGTGAGGATCATTCCACACGGGCGACCGATGAGTTTCACGCGATCGGAGCGTCTAACCAGGCGTAGGCACCACGCGTCAATCTGAAGGAGCAAGACCATGAAGACGCCATTTCCCTGTCTCTGGTTCGACGGCAACGCCGAGGAGGCAGCCGCGTTCTACTCGGCCACATTCCCCAACAGCTCGGTCGACAAGGTCTGGCGCTCTCCCGCCGAGACGCCGTCTGGTCCGGCGGGAATGGTGCTGACCGTCGACTTCACCATCGAGGGCCAGCGCTTCCAGGGTCTCAACGGCGGTGATGACTTCAAGTTCAACGAGGCGATCTCGTTCGTGATCGATTGCCAGGATCAGGCCGAGGTTGACCGTCTCTGGGACGCCCTGGCGGCCAACGGTGGCGAGCCCGGTCCGTGTGGCTGGATCAAGGATCGCTTCGGTCTGTCGTGGCAGATCGTGCCGGTAAGGCTCAACGAGCTGATGGACGATCCGGATCCGGAGCGCGCGCGTCGAGCAACCGAAGCGATGCTGAAGATGGGCAAGCTGGATGTCGCCGAGCTCGAACGAGCTGCCGACGGCGCCTAGTTAGAGCCCAGCTTCCCGTGTCCTCGGCGCCGCGCGCGAGGATCGATAATGCGTCGATGCTTAAACGAGTGAGGTCAGGCTTCGGGCGGCTCCTCCGCGCACTCGGTCACGAGGTGGCTGAAACGATCAGGTTCGGGGCGCTTGCAGGAGGGGTGGATGCACGCCCCAGTCGGGGCGGCGCACATCCCAACGCCGCTGCTGTTAGTGCGGCTGTCGGGGCACTCGGAAGAAGCGGCGATGATCCCTCCACGTGGCCGCCGGAGCCCGAACCGGCCGACTCCGAGGAGCGCGGCTAACTGCAGGCACTGTCTGTTTTCTACCTTCGGCCGCGCCAGATGCCGACCGGCTCGAACGCCATCGGCACGTCGACCAGGATCAGCTCGCTCGCCTGCAGCGCGGTCATGGTGATCTCGGGCTCTTCGGTCACCTTCGCCGCGTCGCCTGTGGCCATCGGCTGGCCGTTGAGCTCGAGCGATCCGTCGATCAGGTAGAGGTAGGCGCCGCGACCCGACGTCAATCGATGCCCCACGGAGATGCCCGGCTCGACGCGTGCGACGAACACTGAGGCATCCTGGTTGACCTTGACCGCGTCGCCGCCATTTGGCGCGATGACCCGCAGCAGGCGGTTCGTTCGGTCCTCGGTGGTGAAGACCTTCTGCTCAACGCCCGGCTCGAGGTCGGCCGTGTCGGGCAGGATCCAGATCTGTATGAACCGCATTGGCTCGGTCGAAGAAGCGTTCAGCTCCGAATGAAGGGCGCCCGAGCCGAGGGTCATCCGCTGGATTGAACCGGCCGGCAGCGGGCCATAGGCGCCGCCGACATTGTCCTTGTGGCCGAAGAGGCCCTCGACCACGTACGTCAGCCCCTCGACGTCACGATGCGGATGAAGCGGCCACACCGCGCCGGGCACCAGCCGGTCGTCGTTGAAGACGCGCATTGCTCCGAAGCTGTCGTTGTCTGGATCGCGGTAGTCGTCGAACGAGAAGTGCCAGCGGGCGCGGAACCAGCCGCCTTCCTTGTCGTGGATCTCGCTGTCGCGTCGGATCGTGATCATCGACCGATTCTGCCAGCCTCCGTGAGATCGTCAGCCCTGAACGTGACCCTCGACGCCTGAAGAGGCAGCATTCGGCAGCCGGTGGAATAGGCTCGGGTCCGCTTCACCTGGCAGCACGTGGATCAGTGCGGCCGGTCGGAGGCCGAGCGTGGCCATCCCACGCGGCCCCTCGAGCGTCACCGCTTCGAGCGAGTCACTGATCGATTTGATGACGATCGAAGCGCCGGGTCGCAGGCCGCGCGCCTCGAGATAGGACAGCAGCGCGGCGTCCTCCTCGGCCTCCTCGGTGATGCGATAGATCGTCGCGTGATCACCTGAGCCGAGCGTGCTGAGTGCCACGCCCGGCGGTCGCCGCTTGGCGATGCCGGCGTTTATAGGGTTGCCGTGCGGGCAGATCTCGGGGTGGCCGAGGAAATCGTCGAGGCGAGCCTCGACCTCGTCGGAGATCGCAGTCTGCAGCGCATGCGCCTCGTGATCCGATTCGGCCCAGCCCATGCCGATGACTCCTGTCAGTAGCCATTCGACGAGTGCGTGACGCCTGAAGATCGCGTCCGCCACTGCTCGGCCGTCGGCGGTCAGTGCGATCTCTCGGCCCTCGCTCGGCGCGATCAACCCGTCACTGCGCAAGCGACCAACCATCTCGGATGCCGCTGGCGCGCTAACCTCGAGGCGCCGGGCCAGCTCGGCCACGGTCGCCTTCTGGCCGCTGGCAATCAGATTTCGCAGCGTGACGAGGTATTCCTGAGAAGCGCGCGATGCGCGCGAGGAGCCACCTGCCGGTTGTGCCTGGTGCATCGCCAGCAGGATAGTCCGCTGGCGATCTGTTGATCGGGCAGCACCTGAAACGGGCCGAGGGTCACGTGGCGGGCAAGGTGGTCATCTCGCCCATCTAGTCTTTGGCGATGGATCGAGCGACGGGCGGAGAGCGAGCGCCGCGACCAATGTTTGGCATCTCGGTCACGCCGTACGCCGAAACGTACCCGCGGATCGTGGAACAGGTCGCCGCGGCTGAGCGGCTCGGGCTCGACGCCGTCGGCATCCAGGATCACCCGTATCAGCGGCGGTTCCTCGACACCTTCGCGCTGATCGGCGACCTTCTCGCCCGAACTACGCGGCTCCGCTTCTTCCCCGACGTGGCCAGCCTGCCGATGCGACCGCCAACGATGATGGCGAAGGCCGCCGCATCGCTCGACGTGATGAGCGGCGGCCGGTTCGAGCTCGGCATTGGGGCAGGGGCGTTCTGGGACGCGGTATCCGGCATGGGCGGAGTGCCACGCCGCCCGGCCGAGAGCGTTGACGCGCTCGAGGAGGCCATCGCGATCATCCGCGGCGCACTCGACGTAGGACCTGAACGCCGCGTAGTGCGCGGCGAGGGACCCCATTACCCCGCGCCCGGCTATCCGCCGGGACCGCCGCCCGCACATCGGATCGAGATCTGGGTTGGCGCGATGGGACCGCGGATGCTCGAGCTGATTGGCCGCGCCGCCGATGGTTGGATCGCCGGCAGCGGCGTCTCGCGGGCCGCGGAGTTCCCGGCCGTCAAGGCACGTCTCGACGAATCAGCCATCGCCGCCGGACGCGACCCGAGTGAGATCAGGCGCATCGTCAACCTGAGTGGCGTGGTCATGGACGACGCGAACGGGCACGGACCGCTCGATGGCAATGTCGACAAATGGGTCGAGACACTCTCGAATTGGTTCCGCGAACTGGCCATCGACGGCTTCATCTTCTGGCCCCCTGACACAGGACTCGATCAGATCGAGCGTTTCGCCAACGAGGTCGTGCCCGCCGTCAAAGAGCGGATTTCGGTCGGCCGGCAGCCGTAAGCGGTGGCCTAAAGGTCAGCCTTCCCGATTGATCCTCCGGCCGACACGATCAGGGCATGTCTGTCCAACCGCGCAAGTTGGTCCGCGCCGCTCTCCACCTGCTCGCCGTCGCGACGCTCGTCGTCCTCACCGGAGTCGCGATCCAGGCGGCGGCGGAGGCCGAGGAGCGTGGCCGCTTTCCGGCGCCGGGTCGCGTGGTCGAGATCGGTGGCGGCCAAACCGTCCACCTGCGCACGTGGGGAGATGGAAACCACGGCCCAACGATCGTCGCCGAGGCAAGCGCGGGCATGTTCTCGTCGGAGTGGTCGTGGATCGGCCAGGCCCTGGCGGCCGATTACAGGGTCGTCGCAGCCGATCGGCCCGGTCTGGGGTGGAGCGCCGGCGGTCAGCATCCGCGCGACGCGCTTTCGGCAGCGACTGGGCTGACGAGGGCGCTGCAGATCGAGGGCATCGATCCGCCCTACGTCGTGATCGGTCATTCGTTCGGAGGCATGACCGCGAGGGTGTTCGCCGATATGCACCGATCTGACGTGGTCGGCATTGCCCTGCTGGACACGACTCATCCGGACGGTGGCGGTGGGCAGTTCTACGCCGCCGAGTACCGGCGGCTGGCCTGGATCGGCCACAGCGGCCTCAACCAGCTGCTGCCTGCGCGGAGCGGTTGGGAGAGTCTGCCCGCTCCCGAGGTCGATGCTGCGGTTGCCGTCAGCGGCTGGACCTCACACCTCGATGCGACGGCCGACGAGATGGCAGCGTGGGACGCAACGATGCAGCAGGTCCGCGACACAGGGACGTTCGGCGAGATCCCGCTGCTAGTGGTTCGCGGACCCGGCTCGCCACGCGATCTCGAGCTGCAGCGGAGCCTGCTCGGCCTCTCGTCGGAAAGCGAATTCGCCCAGCTCGAGAACGTCAGCCACGTGGGCATGCTGATCAACCAACCGGAGTCGGACGTGTTGCTCAACGTGCTTCGTCCGTGGTTGGACAGCCTCCGGTCCGGGTAGATCGCGACCATGAGCCTGCAATCTCTGGGGCGGCGCGCGGAAGGTGCTATGGGCTGTTGATCGGCTAGCCTGCGGGCAATGACTAGTCCCGTTCCTGCTCAACACTATCCATCCGGGCACCCTGCGGCGCATGACTCGTTTCCGCGCGAGGAGTTCGGCGCGTTCGTGCGGCGGATGCCCAACTACGCCCGACTGTGCTGGGTCCTCGCGCGCGATCCGCGTCTCTCTCGCGTCCGTCGCGCAGCCCTGCTCGCGGCCGCGGCATACGTCGTTTCGCCAATCGACCTGGTGCCCGGCTTCATTCCGGTCGTTGGCCAGCTCGACGACCTGGCCATTGCCCTTGCCGCCATCCGCCTCGCACTCGACGGGCTCAATCCCGAGCTACGGGCGGAGCGACTCGGCGCGGCCGGCCTGACGCAGGCTGACCTCGAGGCGGACATCCGAGCCACCGGGGCCGTGACGATGTGGCTCGCCCGCTCGGGGCTGCGTGTCGGCGCGGAAATCGCGACGTTCGCGTTCCACGGCGCCGAATCTTTTGGACGAGCGTTGCTCTCTCGGCGCAACCGCCGGAGCTGACCTGGGTTGGTGAGGGTTCTCGCGCGCCAGCCGATCACGTTCGAGGCTGCCGGCGGCAAGAAGGTCCACGCGCCGCTGATAGTCGCCACGCTCTCCGGCGGCGCGAATGTGCCGACTGTCGAGGCGAGACTGGTGCTCGACACCGGATCTGACACGCACCTGATCACGGAAGAAGTTGCCGACGCCCTCGCCCTGGCGCGTGAGCCGGGCGAGGAGGGGACCGATCACAGCGGTGCAACGATGGCCAGCTGGAGCGTCGGCTCCGTGGGCATGTCGCTCGGCGGCTTCGCCGTCGATCTCGTCGACGTGGTGGCCATCCAGGCTCCCGCCGCCTTCAAGGACCAGGGGATCGGCGGCATTCTCAGCCCGCAGCAGCTCCACCCCTCCGCATGGACGGTGATCGACATGGTTGGCAATGAGCTGATGCTGGTCGACGGCGACGAGGATGAGGTTGCCCGCCTGATCCACGACCGCGCGCCGGAGCACGTGCTGCTCACGCTGCCGCGCGAGCCTGGCTTCGCCACGGTCGTTGCCCGCGCGGCGATCGAGCCCTTTCCGGAGATCCCGACGCTGGTAAACAGTGGCGGCAGGGGGACGGAGTTTTCGGCCGCCGCGCTCCCCGGTCTAGTGCCGACCGAGGCTGGTCGTCTCGGCGCGGGTGTCAGCGGGACGGACGTGACCGGCTCGCTGGTAGGTGCGCGGACGCTGCTGCTCGGCGGACGGCGAATTGCGGTCGAAGCGCTGGCCGTCCGTTCCGAGATGCACGACCCGCAGGGAATGGTCGGCATGGACGTCCTGCGCCGATGTGTGCTCGCGTGCTCCTTTGATCCTTCCCGTCCGACCCTGTTGGCGATTGAGCACAGGGTTAACTAATACTGGCCAACTCGCTACACTGCCCGACGATCACACCGGTCAACGGTGGTCGCTCACCGGATGGCCGGCCACGGTTTCGCTGGCGAGGGTGACATGGCTGAGCTGATGGATGAGGCCCTGCGGGCCGTGCAGGAACTCGAGGACTCGGACGACGACGACCTGTTCCGCGAGCTCGGCCTGAGGGTCAAGGCAATCGAGCGCGATCCAATGGTCGCCGGCCGATTCGCGCCGCCACGCTCGATGCTCGAACCGAAGGGAATCGCACTCGGCGACCTGCTCGACCTTGGGCGGCGCTACTTCGCGCAGATCTCAAAGGCCGGCTATGGACTGATCTGCAGCGCCGGAGTCCCCCAGGGCACCCACTTCGACTCGCTCATGACGACCCTGGGCACTAACCGGATGGCGATCACAGCCGGTCTGGCCACTTTGCTCGTGGCGCAGATTGGGATTGCGCCGGCGATTGCCGGTGTCGTCGCCGCCCTGGCCATAGGCAAGGCGGCGCCCGCGTCGCTGCAGGCCATCTGCACCGGTTGGTCCGCGAAGGCCGGCTACGCCACGACCGGGACTCCGGCGCCTACCCCACCTGCGCCGGTGCCCTGATTCCGGGTCCGTTAGCTAAGGCACAAGTTAAGAAACACTTGACTCGGGTGGTGCAAAAGCGTTCACTCACGCCTTATGGCGCGACGCTCGAGGGCGGTTGAGGGGCCGATAGCCGCGGTAGCGGCGCTTGTCCTCGCGCCCCTCGCATTGGCGTTCAGCGCCGCAGTCGCCAACGCTCAAACCCCGAGCTGCGAGATCTCCGTCAACCGACAGGACGCGCTGAGCGCGGATAGCCCCGATAGGCCGCTTCGCGTCCCGGCCACCGGGCCGTTCAGGGTCTCGGTGGAGGCCGAGCAGCCGATCCAGACCGGCTCTCTTTCAGTTCGGTTGGCGTCCGTGCCAGTCCACACCATTACGTTCTCACCGACCCAGACGGGCAACACCTGGACAGACAACTTCAGTCTCGATTCCTTTGAAGCGATCGGCGCAGGCCTGTATGAGGTTGTCGGCAACATCCCCCCGTGCCCGATCTTCACCGCATGGGTCGTCGTCGATGGACCCTCGCCGGTCACAGTCGCCAACGTCGCCGCTTTGGGCGTCCTGGTAGTCGGCGTGGCGACAGCTGGAGCGGGCCTGGTGGCCGGCGCGAGAGGCGTAGGCGGGCTCGCTCGCTCGGTGATCGGCGGCGCTGTAGCGGGTCTGGGTGCGTTGGTGCTCGCCCAGCAGCAAGGGATGGTGCCGGTCGACGCCGGGACGCTGATCGCGTTCACGGCAATTCCCGGTGGCTTGAGCGGCGTGACTCATACCGCACTGGGCGCTATCGGCAGGCGGCGCCAGGAATCTCCGGGCGACACGGGTCCTTACTACACGCCGACGTATCCGGGCGGGCAGCCCGTTCCTTCGTATCCTGGCGCGCATTCCGGCCCGTCATACCCGAGCGCTCCAGCGCCGCCCTATTCGGGCCCTCCGCCGGCATACGACTATCCGGCATACGACACGGCAGCCCCACCACCACCGCCGCCGCCGCCGATGGCTCCGCCAATGCCAACAACGGCGCCGGCGCCGGCGCCGATGGCACCGACTTCGCCGCCGCCGATGGCTCCGCCAATGCCCGAGCCCATCACGCCGGGCGCAACCACGACCGCAACGCCGAGCGCAACCGCGACAGCCACGCCGGGCTCGTCTCCGACGCGTGGAAGTCACGCCGCGACACCGCCAGAGTCAACTGGATCAGGCGCTCCGCCGGGCGCCGGCGCGTCAGCGGGGGGCTCGAGCGGCGCTGGTCCGGCCCCCGCCACGCCACAGCCCCCGCGCGAGAGCTACGCCCACATCTTCTGCCCGGAGACGGTCGTCGCCGAGATGGAGTTCGAGTTGGTCGTCGGCCTGGCGGCGCAGCCCGACCGTGACGTCGTCGGTGGTCCGATGGTCGTGCCCGAACGGATCGTCGGCCCGTACACGATGACCATCCAGGTCATCGCCGATGGCTTCAGGCTGACTCGGCCGCACGAGACCTGGCGCGCCGACCTGCGCGTCACAGCCGAGGCGCCCTATCCGACCACCGTGCTCCACCTCGCGGCCGATGAGCAGACGCGGCCCGTGGTCGCTCAAAGCATCCGCGCGATGTACTCGATCGACGGCCAGGCAGTGGGGCTGGCCGCGCGCCCGATCGCCGTCGTCAGGGAGGCGTCGCTGGTCGCGTCGACGCCACCGCCGCCGGCCGCCGAGCCGGTCGACATCATGCTGCCCACGGACAGCGTGCCGCCCGACCTGACCGTGCGCATCGAGGTCGGCCAGCCCGCCGGGCGACTGCTGCTCCAGCTATTGGCCGGTGACCCGCAGGTCGTGATCCCGAGTGAGCCACTCGTCGTCGATATCGGCAATGAGCCCGGGCTGTTCCTGCGCGACATCATCCGCAAGATGAACGCGGCTGAGGGTCAGCCGGGTATGTACAAGGTTCTGATGGGCATCGGCCTGACGATCGCCGACCAGCTGCCGACCGAGTTCTGGGACGTCGTCGCAGCCGTGGGGAAGAAGGCGGGCGACAGGCCGCCGACGATCCTTTTCCTGTCGGCCGAGCCGTATGTGCCGTGGGAGCTGGCCGTGATGGAGCCGCCGCTCGATGCCGCGCTGCCGCCTTTCCTTGCCGCGCAGGCGTCGGTCGGGCGCTGGGTGCTCGGTCAGCGACGGCCCAAGCTGCCCCCACCGACGGAGGTCAAGGTCGGATCGATCGCCGTCGTTTCGGGTGTCTACAACCTGCCCGGCTGGGATCGGCTGATCGATGCCGAACAGGAGGCCGACGAGCTGGCGACCACCTACGGCGCGGCGAAGGTCAATGCCGCCAGCCAGGACGTGCTGCGCCTCGTCGGTGGCAACCCGCCGGCGGACCTGCTCCACTTTGCCGTCCACGGCCAGTACGACCCGAACGGCGCGATCGACGGGATCGTGCTCGTAGATGGCTTGACGCTCGATCCGATGCAGGTCAAGGGCAGTCCGCTTGCCTCGCGGCCGTTCGTGTTCCTCAACGCGTGCCAGGTCGGGAGCGGCGAACAGGTCCTTGGCGACTACGCCGGGATGGCCGAGGCGTTCCTGTTCGCCGGCGCTTCAGGAGTCATCGCGCCGCTGTGGTCGATCGACGACGTGATGGCGCGCGAGCTGGCGCTGCGCTTCTACGAGAAGGCACTGACCGGCCGCACGCCGGCCGACATCCTGCGCGAGGAACGTGCTGCGTTCATCGACGATCCCGCGACGATCTCGTCGACCTACCTCGCGTATCAGTACTTCGGCCACCCGCACATGACGATTGCCAGGGCGGCCGGCTGATGAGTCAGCTGTCAGTCGAGGTCAGGCTCGCCTTCGCGCTCGAAACGCGGATCGTCCCATGCCGCGCCGTCCCCGACACGCTGCTTCGGACCGGCAATGGCGGCCGCCGACTTGCGCTCGTTCCAGGCCGCGACCGCGAGTCGCCCGGCGAGGTCGGCGGGCACTACCACGTCATCCGGCAACGCTCCTTCGAACACGCCACACACCCCGATCACGCCGGCCAGCGCGGCGCAGTCGTCCGGCTCGAGGCGCGCGATCGCGACACGGTCACCGAACAGCTGCGTTCCGGCGCGGGAGAGCGGCTCTCGCGCGGCGAGCTCGCGCGACGTCGTGGGCGCATCGGCGTCGAGCAGCACGAGTACCTCGTTCATGGATAGGAGGTTAGTCCATGGCTCGTAACGGCCCAACCAGCGGCCAGCGCCTCGTCGTGTTGAACGACCGCGGTGGACCGGCCGCCCATCGGGCGATCGGCTCGATCGAGCGCCAGGGCGCCCAGGTCCTTCACCGCTACGGCGACCGCGTCCTGATCTGCGCGGCGCCGCCAGCCACCGCGCGTGTTCTGGATCAGCTGCCCTCGGTACGCGCCGTGCACGCAGCGCCAATCGATCGCGCGCCAACGCGAGCGAGTGCCTCCGAGGAGCTCGGCATTGCCGCCTGGAACATGCGCCGTTCGCGCGACTACGCCGACGCCAAGCGCGAGCGGCCGCGCGACGGCGAGCGCTGGGATCTCACCGGCGGCCTGCCCGAAGCGCCCGATGGCCCGGGCATGGTCCACGTCGTAGAGGAGCAGGCGACCGAGCAGCGCAGCTTCTTCCAGACCGACCTGAGCCCGTACCTGCTGGGTAGCGTCGCCGTCGGCATTGTCATCGTCGACGGGCCGACCGCCGAGCTGAAGTTCTCGGACGCCGAACGGACCAAGGTCGTGGCCGAGGTGCAGGAGGGACTCGGCTGGCTGGCCGTTCAGGAGCCGCGGGCGAGCGTGACCTTCGCCTACGACATCCGCAGCGTGGCAATAACCAACCCGCCCGACCCGGCGAAGTCCGGCTACGAGCTGCTCGAGGCGCATTGGCGTGATCCGGCGCTCGCCAGCCTGGGCTTCTCGGCCAGCGTCCTCGGGGCGCGTCAGTACGCCGAGAAGATCCGCAGCGACCTCGGCACGCGCTGGGCGTACGTCGCGTTCTTCACCAAGTACCCGGTCGAGCATTTCGCCTATGCGCTCAAGCCGAAGATCGTGATGCACTACGACAACAACGGCTGGGGCCCGGACAACATCGACCGCGTCTTCGCTCACGAGAGCGGCCACATCTTCGGCGCGCCCGACGAGTACGCCTCTGCCAACTGCTCGTGCACGGCCAAGTTCGGCTGGTTCCGCGAGCCGAACGGAAACTGCCTGTCGTGCACCACGACCCCGGTCGAGTGCCTGATGGCCGCCAACACCTGGGCCATGTGCCGACATACGCCGGTTCACCTCGGCTGGCGTGACAGCAACAACGACGGGATCCTCGACGACACCGCAACCGGCCAGCTGTTCGACTACCGCAAGCTCTGCTCGGCTGTGCCGCTGCTGTGCCAGCTGATCGGGCTATCGTCCGAGCCACCGACGGCTGCCGCAGGGCAAGCGGGCGGTGGCACCGGATCGGGCATTGCCGGCATTACCGGTGTTGCCGGTCGACCCGGCCGCGACCCGTATGCATGGCCGGGCGGCGGTGTGCCGATGCTGCTGCTGGAGCGGACGCTCGGCCCTGACGAGCTGGCGCGCGTCACGCAGGCCGCCCAGGCCGAGGAGATCGAGTACCTCGAGACCGTCGAGCGGCGCCTGCGTGCGACTCTCAAGCAGCTTCGCGATTACCGCGAGTCACTCGAAGCCGGCGCGGGCGAAGACGGGCGTGCAGGCGGGCGCGAGTGACACCGCTTTTGATGGCGCGCGAGGTGACCGCCCGCTCGGCGTGGCTGTCGGTGCTGTGGCCTTCCGGCTCGCCGCCCCAGGTCGCGGAGGTGCGCGGCGGGCCGGCGCCAGTGCCCATCCCGCTCGCGCCGACGCCGGTACCTGGCAGCTTCGGTCCGCCGGCAGCATGGCACCAGCGCATGGAGCTGACCGGCCTCTCACCGGCGAGCGACTACCAGCTCGTCCTGACCGAGTCGGGTACGCCGGTCGCCGAATGCCGCGTGAGGACACTGCCCGAGGGCCTGCCGGCGATCAACGCGCCACTCAACGTCCTGCTCGCGTCGTGCTACAGCCGCGAACGAGACCCGACCGGGGCAGTTGGCCGCGCCTTTCTGCGATTGCCGCCGGCGAGCCGCCCGTCGCTTGCCGTTCTCACCGGCGACCAGGTCTACCTCGACACACCGATCGCCCACTTCCTGTTCCGTCCCCATACCGGGGAGCAGCTGGCGACCGAGTTCGCGACCAACTATGCGGCTACGTTCGGTCAGCGCTTCCCCGACGGCGGCTTCGGCGCGCTCGTCTCGTCGGTCGCCACGTTGATGACCGGCGACGACCACGAGCTATGGAACAACGCGCCGAACGTGGCCGTGCACCTGCCGGATACGTGGACGCCGTTCGGCCGCGACGCCTGGTCGACGCTCGCGCGCCAGCTTTACGACGCGTACCAGACGCCGCGCCGCGTGCACGCGCTCGAGATCCCGCCACTCTCGGCGCGCATCGTCGACACCCGCTTCTCGCGCAGCGCCGATCGAACCCAGATCGTCGATCCGCAGACGATGGCCGAGCTGGTCAGTTGGCTGGCCGGCCTGACCGGACCCGCCCTGCTGGCGCTCGGTCAGCCGATTCTCGTCCCGACAACCGGCTTCGTCGGACATTTCACCGATTGGGCACTGGCCGACTACGCGCAGTACGCCGAGCTCGCCCTCGCCCTGACCAACGTCAACCACGACGTCGTCCTCGTCACCGGCGACGTGCACTTCGGCCGGGTCGCCGAAGTTCAACTACCGAACGGGAGGCGAATCGTCGAGATCGTCTCCTCGCCCATGGCACTTGTCGACGACCGCGCCGGGAGGAATTGGCGATCCCCTCCGTCAATCTTCCCGGCCCGGTCGATTCCCGGTGTCGTCTCGGCACCGGTCTCGGTTCAGCCATTTCAGACGGTCGAGAACCACCTCGCCACGCTCGCACTCTGGGCGGAAGGAACGTCCGTCCGACTCGAGCACACCTGCTGGCTGATCGGCGCCGACGGCAGCCAGCCTCAACCGGTGCCGGGGTACTCGGGCCGACTCCACTAGCGAGGCAGACAGATGTTCGCGATGCGCCACTCGGGTTCACGCTCGCCCAACGGCCACCTGCGCGAGCTGCCCCCGCGCGCCCGCGGCGGGAACGTTGCGTGGCTGAAACGGGCCGAGATGAGCCAGGGAGTGGTGCTGCTCGGTGGCAACTCGGTGACCGCCCTGCGCCTGCGCATGGCGCAGTCGCGGCTTCGTTCCGACCTGACGCCGAGCCACTGGTCGGTAGCTGGGTTGCTGTCGGGCACCGAGGTGATCACGGTCACCTTCGACACGATCGGTGACCCGGTCGAGTTCGCGGCGCGCAACGGAGTGACGCGCCAGCCGTTCGATCGTTTCGACGACCCGGATGAGTTCCCGAACGTGTGCGTGCTGCTCTTCAGCGCATCGTTCGAGCCGGTGCTCGAGGCGCTCGACGAGGTTGCCAACGGCAGGGCCGTGCTCGACGTGCCCGCATTGACCCACGCGTGGCTCGAGGCACTCTGGGGAGTGGCCGACCTGGACGCGCCGCTGCGTGAAGGGCGCGGCATGCCGGGAGCGGCGCTGGTCGAGCTGAGTCACGCGATCGCCGGGATCGAGCTGACGCCCGGTCTCGACTCGACCGCGAGCTGCCCCGAGGCGATCTGGCAGTCGGCGCGCTGGTGGACCGACTACTACCGCGAGTCGGCTGCGGTCGCCCTGCGTGCCGGGGTGAGTGCCGCCAAGGGCCACGCCCAGCCGTCCGTCCCGGCCGGCGCGTTCGCGATCCGCTCGCGGCTGGGCACGCCGCTGTCGTCATCGAGCAAGGAGGTCCGCAGCAAGTGAGCGATCGGACGTTCGAACACTTCGACGCGGTCGTCGTCGGTTCCGGATTTGGCGGATCGGTGATGGCTCACCGGTTGACCGAGGCCGGCCTGCGAGTGTGCCTGCTCGAACGTGGCAAGGCGTACGCGCCGGGCGATTTCCCGCGCTCGCCGCGCGCATTCAGGCGCGCCTTCTGGGACCCGAGCGAAGGCGGCTACGGCATGTACAACGTGTGGTCGTTTCCCAATTTCGGCGCGCTCGTGTCGAGCGGCCTCGGCGGCGGCTCGCTGATCTACGCCAATGTGATGATCCGCAAGGATGCCGACACGTTCGTCGACGAGCCGGGTGTCGAGACGTGGCCGGTCACGCGCGAGGATTTGGAACCGCACTACGACACGGTCGAGCGGATGCTGAACGTGCAGTCCTTTCCGCTCGAGCATCCCGACTTCGCGATTCCGCGCACTCGCGCGTTCATGGCCGCCGGCCGCCGCCTCGGCTGGGATCCGTACCTCCCCAACCTCGCGGTCACGTTCGCCAATGAAGGGGAGGACCCCAGGGTCGGCGCGCCGATCGCCGAGGCCGAGCCGAACCTGCACGGCCTGCCGCGCCGGACGTGCCGGTTGATCGGCGAGTGCGACATCGGCTGCAACGAGGGGGCCAAGAACTCGCTCGACTTCAACTACCTTTCCGCGGCCAAGCGCGGCGGCGCCGAGATCCGGACGCTGGCCGAGGTGCGCACCTTCGCGCCGCACGGAGGCGGCTGGCGCATCGACTACGTCCGCCACGACGCGGAGCGCGCCGGGCGCAAGACGCTGACGCGCGGGCTGCCGCTGCAGACGATCACCGCCGACCGACTGATCCTCTCGGCCGGCACGTTCGGCAC
>DASQLS010000233.1:0-6817 GCA_035629915.1 Candidatus Limnocylindrales bacterium
CTGGGCAATCCCTGCGCCCATCGTGCCGGCGCCGATGACACCGACGATCAGGCTGCTCGGCGCTCGATCTGTCACTGCCCACCCTTTGCAGTGACCTGCCTGATCGGCTCGAGCAAGATCTCGTGGTCTTCGGCGTCCAAGCCGTCAGCGGCGACCGTCGCGGCGACCGCATCCAGTAGCGGCGGCAGGGCGTCCCGTCGGGCGCCAGGGCTCTCGACGGCCGATCCCGGGCTCATCAGCATCGAGCCGGAATGGAGGCCAAGGCCCGCGCGTTGACCGCTGGCCCACGCCGCCAGACGCGTGCGAGACCGGTCCAGCAAGTCATCGCGATCGCGCTCCTTGAGGACCCATTTCACGCTCAGCCACGCGTCCGCGCGCGGCCGCTCATCGCTGACGTTCCACACCGCGCGAACGAGCACCAGGTCGTCGTCAGACATGTGCCAGATGCGGTCTAGCAGCTTCTCGACGCGTTCCTCGACCTGAGCTCGAGTCGCTTCGCTGTCTGGGGCCACTGCGCGCTGTTCGCCTACTCGCCCGTGAAGTTCGCCGGGCGCTTCTCGACGAACGCGGCGACACCCTCGGCGTGGTCGCTCGAGCGACCGGCGATCGACTGGAGCTGCGCCTCGTACTCGAGCGCATCCTCGAGCCCGGTTTCGAGCGCGCGGTTGAGAGCGCGCTTGGCAAGGCCAAGCGCGAGTGGCGCGGCTTGGGCCAGTTTGACGGCCATCGAATTGGCCTCGGCCATCAGCGCGTCGCCGGCGACAACACGGTTTACCAACCCGATGCGCTCGGCCGTGGCGGCGTCCACCGGCTCTGTGGTGAAGAACATCTCGGCCGCACGTGCCGGTCCAATGAGACGTGGCAGGAACCACGACGAGCCCGTGTCGGGAACGAGCCCGACCCTGCCGAAGACCTCGATGAAGCTGGCCGTTTCGGACGCGATGCGGATGTCGCACGCCAGCGCGACCGAGATGCCCGCTCCAGCGGCAACTCCGTTGATCGCGCCGATGACCGGCTTCTCCAGCCGATGCATGGCCAGGATGATCGGGTTGTAGCGGGTGCGCAGCTCCGTCCCCAGGTCGGCGGCGCCGGGTGCCTGGCGTTCCTTGAGATCCTGTCCGGCGGAGAAGGCTCGACCGGCGCCGGTCAGCACCACCACGCGCACCTGGCGGTCGCGCGCCGCGTCCTTGAGCGCGGCCAGCAATGCTTCCTTCATCTGGACGTTGAACGAGTTGAGCGCGTCGGGCCGGTTGAGGGTCAGCGTAAGGACGCCCGAGTCGCTCGAACGAAGGATCGTGTCGCTCATCTGGTGTCGATCCTAATGCCGCGCCGTACGGCGGGCGTCATTGTGCGAGCGGGAATCCCGGAATCATCAGCACCCACATGATGCCGGTGAGGGCGGCCAGGACCAAGAAGGACAAGGCCCACTTCCAGGTCGCCGTAGTGTTGTTGTCACGGACGAGCAACCAGAGCAGCGGAATCTGGGCCGGCGCGAGGTAGCGCACCGGGTCCGCCCACACGAGGCTCGTTTGCTCCGTGACCCAGAACGCACCGGCGAAGAACCAGCCGAGAACGAAGATCAAGGCGACCGACAACCACAGCCCGGACGTCTCCTCGTCACGCAGCCGGCGGAGTGAGCCTCCGAGGTCGCGCAGGAAGGGTAGGAACGGCAGGACGAAGACGATGAGCATGATCGGCAGCTTGCCCACCAGGCCGGTCAGCAGCAGTGCCGGCTGCTGAAGGGCGTAGGTCACGTAGCGCGCCTGAACCTCGCTTGTCTGCCAAGCGTCGAACAGGTCGGCCGGCGTTCCATCCCAGAAGAGAGTCAGGTTGCGGAACGACCAGACCACGAAGGGGACCGCGAAGACGGCGATGGCCGACAGGTACCAACCGTTGCGCAGCACGGCGCGGCCGCGGAACCACAGCCGCCACGTCAAGCCACCGATGCCGGCCAGCAGGAAGAACCAGCCGATGCTCGCTTTTGAGAGGTACCCGATGCCGGCGAAGAGGCCGGCGAGAACGAGGTAGCGGTCGTCGCTCAGGGCTTTCAGGATCGCCCACATGGTGAGCGTGAAGGTGATGATGACCAGGTTTTCCGAGTAGCCCTGCCACGTCCCGAAGAGCGCGCCGGTCCACTCGAGGCTGACCGCTGCAGCGACGAGGAGGCCGGCGTCGCTTCCGAACAGGTTGCGCGTTGCCCACCAGACTACGAAGACTGTCAGCCAGGACAGCAGCAACACCGGCAGCACCAGCGCCAGGGTCGTGTCGCCCATCAGGCTGATGAACCAGCTCTCCACAACCGCCAGTGCCGGCGCGAAGTGGTGGCTCGGACCGAGCTCAACGATCGGCCCGCACGCCGCGACTACGGATGGGTCGCTGATCGTCAGGCCCTGACCGATTCCGAGCGATACCGCAAGCGAGTGGTAGGCGAGTCCGTCGCAAGTCAACAGCGGGAGCTCGGGCCAGACCAGCAGCGGAATCGTGCGCAGCAGCAGCCCACCGGTGAGCGCCAGCATCGCGAGCACGCGCAGCCACCTGCCGGCCACGATCCCCTCGCGTTTGGGTGAGACGGCCAATGCTGCCGCCGCTAGTGATGCCACGCGAGTGAGGTTAGGGCGCTGATTTGTCCAGAAAAGGGTCCTTTGGTGCTATTCCCCGAGGCGGTACCTCGAGCCCGGTACCCGTTCGGTCAGCGGCCCTTCCAGGTCGGCTTGCGCTTGTCGATGAATGCGGTCATGCCTTCCTTCTGGTCCTCGGATGCGAAGAGCATGAAGAAGTTGCGCCGCTCGAACTCGAGCCCGGCCTCCAGCGACAGCTCGTGGGCGCGGTTGACGGCCTCTTTCGCGGCACGAACTGCGAGCGGCGGCATCGACGCGATCTCGTCAGCAAGTGTCAGTGCCGCAGGAAGCGTCTCCTCGCGGGCAACGATCTGCGAAACGAGGCCGCGCTGGTACGCCTCACGCGCCGGCAGGTTGCGGCCGGTCAGGATCAGCTCCATCGCCTTTGCCTTGCCGAGTGCCCGCGTCAGTCGTTGCGTGCCGCCCGCGCCGGGCATGATCCCGATCTTAATCTCTGGCTGGCCGAACGTGGCGTCGTCGGCAGCGACGATCATGTCGCAGGCCATCGCCAGCTCGCAGCCGCCACCGAGGGCGAAGCCGCGCACGGCGGCGATCAACGGCAATCGGATGCGCCGCAGCCGCTCCCAGCGGGCGAAGTTGTTCGCGGCAGTCAGCGTGACGGGCGTCGCGTCGGCCATCTCCTTGATGTCGGCCCCGGCCGCGAAGGCGCGCTCGCCGGCACCCGTGATCACGATGCAGCGCACCGACTCGTCGCTGTCGAGCGTCTCGAGCGCGTCGATCAGCTCGCCCAGCGTCCGGTAATCGAGCGCATTGAGGACCTCCGGCCTGTCGAGCCACACGACCGCCACGCCGTCGTGACTGGCCGGTCGCTCAACTCGGATGCGTGGCTTGTCCGCGACGCCGTCGTTCACTTGCCAGCCTCGTCGATGTCCCGACGAAGTCGCTCGTAGTCGACGTGGCGCTTCTCGTGGAAGCTCGCCAGTCCCTCCGCCACTTCAGCGGACCCGGCATGAACGGTCAGCCACTCGCGCGCCATGCCGATCGTCATTGCCCAGGATTGGTTTTTCCAGTAGTTGAGCTGGACGCGAGTGGCACGGACGATCTCGGGCATCTTGGAGAGTAGCTCGGTGCAGTAGTCGGCGACGGCCGCGTCGAGCTCGGCTCGCGGCACGACCCGATTTACCCAGCCCCATTCGAGCGCCTGCTGGGCAGTCACCGGTCGATTGAGCAGCAGGACCTCGCGCGCCCGGCGATCGCCGATGAGCAGCGGCATCCACTGCGTCGCTCCACCCGCCGGCAGTGAGCCACGCGACGGACCGACGTGGCGGAACACGGCGTCGTCGACGGCGATTGCCAGGTCGCACGCGATATTGAGCTCGTTGCCACCGCCAACGACCATCCCGTTGAGTCGCGCGACAACCGGCTTGGCGCAGTCCTTGATCGACTCGATTGCCTCGATGAAGCGACTCATCCAGTCCCAGTAGTCGTTCGGCCGGGCCAGGAATGCCTGCTGCTCGTCGAGGTCCGCGCCGGTACAGAACGCACGCTCGCCGGACCCGGTCAGAACGACGACGCCGACCGAGTGATCAGCCGACGCCTGTCGGAAGGAATCTCGGATCGCCTCCAGCGTGGGGCGATCGAGCGCGTTGAATACCTCCGGACGGTCGAGTCGGACGGTCGCCACACCATCGGCGACGTCGTAGTGGACGGTCACGAAACAGGCTCGTCCAGGGCTACGAGGGTGAGCAGTCCCGGCGCTATCTCGCGCAGGTTGCGGCCGGCGACGCGCATCTCATCGCTGGCCATGCCCGCCTCGAGCGCCGCGCGGTCATCGAACTCCATGCGCGTGACGACCACCAGATCGTCGCCCGCGAAGTGCTGGCCAACCGGCTCCACCACGCTCGAGCGCAGCCCGGGCACCTCCTCGATGAGCGGCATGTGCTCCCCAAGGTAGCGGCTCATGAACTCCTCGAGAGCGTCATCGCCGCCCTCGGGTCGCTTGAAAATCGCCAGCAGCGTTGCGCTCATGCGGTTCCCTCCTCTACCCAGTTGCTGAAGGACTCGTCCGGCTCGTCGTCATCGGCGACCGCCACGGCCCGCGGGTCATACACCGATGCACCGTCGCCCGCGGTCGCAACGGCACGACCGAGGTGTGAGCCGCTTTCGGCTCGCTGCCGGGCGATGGCTTCTGTCGAACGATAGAAGCCTGACGCGGCCTGATTGAACATGGCTGGTTGAGCGGCCATCACCTGGTGGCCGCTGTTGGGCGCAACGAACAGGCGCGAATCGGGCAGCTGACGGTGGATCGCTACTGCGTGATCGGCCGGCACAAAGACGTCCCGGTCGCCATACACGAGCAGTACCGGCAGGCGGATGCGGCGCAGCTCCTCCGGCGTCAGCAAACGAGCCGTCGCGACATCGTTGGCAATC
Organism: Candidatus Limnocylindrales bacterium; assembly: GCA_035629915.1. Classification (GTDB taxonomy): domain Bacteria; phylum Chloroflexota; class Limnocylindria; order Limnocylindrales; family CSP1-4; genus JALYGJ01. Next base: position 5,010 of record DASQLS010000233.1, read on the forward strand.
GCCGGCAACAGCCGCTGCCACGAGCCTTCGCCCTGCACGGGTCCGTGGCGGCGCTCGAGCTCCGCGGCCCAATCGGGCTCCTCGCGCAGGATGCGTTCTGGATCCATTAACCGGCGGGCAACGCTGGCCCGCGGCTCGCGCACGACGTCGATGCCGCAGATGATCGCAGTCCTGAGGCGCTCCGGAAACCGGGTGGCGAAGGTGAGCGCTGTCATCGCGCCCATACTGAATCCGACCAGGTGGAAGGTACTCAGCCCAAGCGCGTCGACGAAGGCGAGCAGGTCATCAACGAGCGTGTCGCGGTCGAAGCCATCACGCACGTCCCAGCGCGTGCCGCCGTGGCCACGCGCGTCGACGAGGTAGAGCTTGAACACCTTGCGAAAGAGCGGGCGCTGAGCCGACCAATCCTCGGCCGAGGTCGACGTTGCGCCGTGGAGCATGACCACGGGAGGTCCGGCGCCTTCGACCTCGTAGTTCACCTCGAGCCCGTTGGCCTTGATCAGCGGCATCGAAGCGTTTCTAACTGCAGCATCGGCGCGGGTCGTTCAGCGGAGCACGTCGGGCTTGCCGCGCAGGTCGGTCGTGGCCGCGCGCTCGATACGCAGGTACCGGCGGCGGAAGTAGAGCAGCGGCCAACCAACTTCGTCGCGACAGCTCGTCTCGATCACCCGTCCCAGGTAGATCGTGTGATCACCGGCCTCGATCACGCGCTCGACTTCGCACGACAGGTAGGCAATCGCGTCGTCGAGCACGGGCAGGCCCGCCTCGCCGAGTGAGAAGTTGGCGTTGCAGAAGGCCGATCGCGGCAGCGGTGACGGCGCGCCGGCGAAGCAGTCGGAGAGCGCCTGGGCGTCCTCGCCGAGGATGTTCACGCCGAACTTGTTGGTCCGCTCGATGATCGGGTGGATTGAGCGTTCCTTGCCGATCGATACGAGCACCAGCGGCGGGTCGAGCGAGATGCCGGTGAACGAGTTGACGGTCGTGCCCCAGGGCTGCGGCCCGTCGGCTGTGTCCTCGACCGTGGTCACCACCGTGACGCCCGTCGCAAAGCGAGTCAGAACCTCGCGGTAGTCCTGCGCGTCGATACCCGGCGCAGGCGCGAGATCGGTCGAATCGGTCATCCGCGTGAAGTCTAGTCGGGCGCCTGCTTGAGCCACGCTGCGCAGGGCGAGGCGGAAGCGAGCCAGTCGACCACCTCGGTGGCCGATTCGTCGACAGATCGACCCTCGGTCATGATGCTGAGGCTCGCGACGCTCTCGTACAGCGGCGTGCGCTCCTCCAGAGTGCGGCGCATCCAGCCCTCCGCGTCCGTTGCGAGCCACGGCCGATGAGCCGCTCCACTTGCTCGGGCGGCGAGCGTCTCGGGTGAGGCGCGCAGCCAGACCACGAACGCGCTGGCAAGGAGCGCCTCGCGAACCGCCGGGTCGAGGATGGTCCCACCGGCAGCGCCGAGCAGAACCGGCTCCGGACTCGCCAGGCCAAGCAGCAACGCGTCGGCCTCGGCGCCGCGCAGCTCAGCCTCGCCGGCCGTGGCCAGCAGCTCGCGTGCGTTGACGCCGCGTGCCTGCTGAACGAGCTCGTCGTTGTCCAGGTACGGCCAGCCGGTCCTGCCGGAGATGGACCGGCCGATGGTCGACTTGCCACTGCCCATCATTCCGATGAGCACGACTCGGCAGGGCTTTGGTCGATCGTCCACGTCGACCGATTGTGACGCCACGGACTCAGGCGTCGAGGCCGAACAGTCGCTCGTGAACCTGCAGCGCGTAGCGATCGGTCATCCCCGCTACGTGATCCACGACCTGCGTCAC
>DASQLS010000234.1:0-3140 GCA_035629915.1 Candidatus Limnocylindrales bacterium
AGAGCGCTCCAACCGCCTCCTGCTCGAGCAGCAGCGATGGGAAGCGATCGCGGCGGCGACCTTGAGCCTGTCGAGCATCGATCCGGCTTCCGAGTTCGGACCCGAGCAGGATCCGATCTTTCCGCAGCGCTACTTTGCTGCAGCGACCGAGGAGAGCCTGCGCCTGAATGCCCTCCAGGACGCGGCCAACGAGGAGGCGTCCAGCCTCGACCAGCGCGCAGCAAGCTACACCGCAATCCTTGCCACGCTCGCGGTCAGTCTCTACCTGTTCGGCCTGACCCTGGCCGTCAACGAGCGCTGGCTGCGACTCGGCTTCTTCAGCGTTGGCCTTGTGCTGCTCGGAGTCGGTTCACTGTGGCTGGTCCAGACGACCATCGTGCCGATCCACCAGACGAACGACCATGCCGCGGCCGAGTACGCCCGCGGCCGTGTGGCGGCGATCACCGCCAGCGACCGTGCCGGCTACCAGGAAGCGCTCGCGCACTACGACCGCGCGATCGAGCTCCGGCCGACGTTCGCCCATGCATACGCCGATCGATCGGACGCGATCTTTCTGAGCGAGAGCCCGCAGCGCAGCGGCTTCATCAGCATCGTTCCGCCGGAGGCGCTCGAGCGCGCGCGGGCCGACCTCGAAACCGCGCACGCATTGGGCATGGAGAACGCGTCAACGTTTGGCTCGCTCGGCTTCTATGGCTTCAGCCAGGGTGTGCAACAGAACGACGTTGCGCTGCTCAACGAGAGCGCGGAGTTCACCCGCCGAGCGATCGCGCTCGATCCAACAGAGCCGATCTATCGCTACAACCTTGCCGTGACACTTGTTGCCGCCGGTCGCCTCGAAGAGGCACGTAGCGCGTACCAGGACGCCGTCGCGCGAACGCTCTACACCGACGCGGCCAACACAATCCTGCGCGGCGAGCCGTACGTCGAGGAGCAGTGGCTGGCCGGGGCGCTTACCGACCTCGAGATCGTCCGCCGCTACCGACCCGAGCTGGAGAACGAGATTCGAGGCTTCAAGGAGCAGATCGTCGGCCGCGTCACCACCAAGCAGCTCGACCAGCCGGTCGCGTCACCGGCCGTCTTCGCCGACATCCAGCTCGACATCTTCCCGGCCGAGCTGCAGTGGCAGGGCAACGTGACCAACTACGACGCCGCGCGCGACGTCATCACCGCCCAGTGGTATCACCAGGACCCAACCGGCCAGGGATGGGCGGTCATTCCAGAGATCTCGCTCACCCAGACGCCACAGGTCAACGCCGAGGGGCGGCTCTTCCAGCTGTCGCCATACCTGGGCAGCGTGCTGCCGGCGCAGTGCCTGCCCACCGGCAACTATCGCGTCGAGCTGTACGTCAACGGACGGCTGGCGGCAGAGGCTAGCGGCATCGCGGAGTTCAGTGACTACGCGCCCTACGTGGCGCGCGACATGACCATGGGCATGTGCCGGCCGCCGGATTGGATCCGCCGAGAGGACCGGCTACCCGGCCTGATCGACGGCTTCCAGAGCGCCGATCAGGCATATGGCGTTTACGTCGCCCGGCTGCCGCTGCTTGGCTCACTCCGGGACCTGCCCGACGTGACGGCGACGGTCGAGGACATCGCCATCGAATCCTTCGTCGATCTCTTCCCGGCGACGCCCACCTACCTCGAGGATCCGGGCACCGAGTCGAGCTACTTCATGGGTCTCGGCAGCACTGCCTGGCGGTGGTACGACTACGGCACCGGCTACGTCCGTGTCGGCGGTGGCTTGACTTCGGACGGCGCCGTGATCATGGGCATCGTCTACGGGCCTTACGACTGGTTCAACGGCGACGAGCCGTTCCGCATCCTCAACTCGCTCGTCTCGATCGAGTAGCGGCGCATAAAGAAACGCGGCCGGCATTCCTGCCGGCCGCGTCGTTCTCGCGAGAGATTTGGCTAGCGCGCCAGCCGAACGTGAAGGTATGCCTTGAACTTGGTGTCCAGCGTACCTACGCGATGGGTGCGCACGCCGCTCGTCAGGGCGCTGATCGCGCGACCGCCCGACATGTAGATGCCGATGTGAGCGATGTGGCCCTTCTTGGTCCACACAATCAGGTCGCCGGGGCGGGGATTGCCGCGACTGACCAGACCACGGTTGCGGAACCACGCGTAGTAGCCGGCGGCGCGCTTGCGATTGCCGCCGATGCGGTTCAGCAAGCCTGCCTGAGCGTAGGTCCGGAAGACAAAGCCCGAGCAGTCGAAGTAGCGCATGCCGGTGGTGCCGAGACGGAACTTGGCACCCAGGTGCGACTTGGCGATGCGGATGATGCGAGCGGCTTCATTGCCGCCCCCTGCGCCGGATGACTCCGCCGCCCGCGTCGTCGGCGTCTCGATTGCGATGAGAGTGACGGCCATCACAATCGCGATGAACGCGATGGCGAGCCTTCTGGCTGATGCCCAGGGGGCACTCGGTACGTGGGCGATCTCGGCGCCCTGCACGGCGTATGGCAATGAATATCTCCTCGAATCGTGCCGGTGCTGGGGCACCGCACACGACCGTTAGTTGGCTACCAGGTCAGGAAGGGCGATCGACGTTGGGCTCGTGACCGCAGCTCTCCGAACGCTGGGGCGCACTCGGACGGCTGTTGTCCCGACGGACCTGAGATGTCTGGGGACATCCCGCTTGGGGCCCGCGTTCCCTCTCTCTGACGGCTGCCTTATGTCTTCGTGGCCCCACCAAGCCTCTCGCGGCGGAGCGTGCAGGAGTGTTGCACACGAGCGCCGGTTTGCCAACCCTGATAGTGGTATTCGTTGCGTTTAGGTATCAGAACCCCGTGCTGCAAGGCGGCCGTCACGCGGATGGTCGGCGGGTTGATATGTCGCCCCTGAAAGGCCCACGACAATCTAATTGCACGCGGTACCGGGGTCCGCTACTGCGTGTCGGACGGAGGTAGCGCGGTACAGGCGTGAGCGCATTCCGTTCGCAGACAGGGCCGCCGGCACTGGCCCCCGCCGGCGGCTTTCTCATTTATCCGTGCGCAGTGAGCCAAACTGCGTATCAGTTGTCTTGCAGTTGTCGGACAACAAGCGGAAGCGGTGTGTTCGCGTGACAGAATTCCGGCGCGACATGGCAAAACGACCTCTCACCGTGCGATCTGAAACCACAACCAACAGCGCGCAGCACG